>CAZGFN010000015.1:0-42449 GCA_964524945.1 uncultured Isosphaeraceae bacterium | reverse complement strand
ACCCGATTCATGATGTCGAACAAGCAGAACTCATGCACAACGCGCTGACGACCCAGGGCGTGCACTCACAACTGGACATCTTCATCGGTGGACATGGTTTCAGCCAGTACGCCTACGGCGAACTCGACGGGGCTGCGGCCTACGTCGCCGTGGTGGTCAATGAAACGCCCACGCTGCTGGCGGCCGGCCGAGCCGGTGATATCAACCTCGACCAGCGTGTGGACACCAATGACCTGCTGGGACTCATCGCAGCATGGGGAAGTTGTCCGGAATTGCCGATCGATTGCCCAGCCGATATCGACGGGTCTGGAGATGTGCGTGTCGAAGACCTGCTGACGCTCCTGCACGCATGGCCCATGTGAGGTTGCCGGCACGCTGCCGCCGCATCTGTGCATGTGTTGGCCCAGTGCGATGCGTGGGTGCCGAATCTGGGCCTCGCCTCGCCCCCGGACCAGTCCTGGGGGAACTGGCGACGATCTCAGTATTGATTCCCACGTTATGAATTGAGAAGTTGAGATTTTGGAGGCCGTGGAATAGTTCAAGTATTGTCTACTGCCGGTATTGTCTACTGCCGGGCCGAGTCAATACTCAGCACACTGCCCAAAGGCGTGAGTCATCAGCAGTTGCGATCCACACGCCGGCCAGTTCTAGGTTCCTCAACACCAGTCGCGATCAGGGCCACTACATGACACAGACCACCCTGCCTTCCGTGCCCGTTTCGAAGCTGAAAAAGCCCGAGGCGACAGAGCCGACAAAGGTCTACTGGTTGTATGCCGTCCCGATTGTGGCCATTCACATCCTTGCCTTGCTTGCGGTGCTGCCGTGGCTGTTCAGTTGGTCGGGGCTCATTGCAATGGTCGTGGGTGTGTTTGTCTATGGACAGGCCATCAACCTGTGCTATCACCGCGTGCTCGCGCACAAGTCTGCCAAGCTTCCCAAGTGGTTTGAGCACTTTTGGGTCATCATGGCTTTGTGCTGTATGGAAGACACGCCAGCGAGGTGGGTATCAACCCATCGCCGCCATCACAACGATTCTGATACCCATGACGACCCTCATAGTCCACTGGTGACCTTCTTTTGGGGGCACTGTGGGTGGTTGATGCTGCTCAACCGTGACTCTCGGAGTCTCGAGACGTATCAGAAGTACGCGCCGGACATTCTGCAAGATCCGTTCTATCTCAAGATCGAGCGTTCACTGCTGGTGCTGTGGGTGTATCTCGCGCATGCAGCGGCGTACTTTTTGCTTGGGCTGGCGATCGGCTGGGTAAGCAGTGGTATCGCGATGACAGGCGTGCAGTTCGGGTTGAGCCTTTTGGTGTGGGGTGTGCTGGTTCGCACGGTAGCCGTGTGGCACATCACCTGGTCGGTGAATTCGCTGACGCATCTCTTTGGGTATCAGAGTTATAAGACGGGCGATGAGAGTCGTAACAATTGGATCGTGGCGCTCTTTGCCGTGGGCGAAGGTTGGCACAACAACCATCACCACGATCCAGCAAGCGCATCCAATCAGCATCGCTGGTGGGAGATTGACATTACCTACTACAACATCAAGTTGATGGAGTTGGTAGGCCTGGCCCGTGATGTCACCCCGCAGCGGCACCGCCGCCGGGCGGCGCAGCCCAAGCGAGCTGCCCAGCGCGAAGCGAGCTCAGATCAATAAATGTTGCTAGGGGCCCGGGCAGAGGGGGTGACCGCAGGGCTGTGAGTGAGGGAATGGGCTGAGCAGGATTCGAACCTGCGACCGGGCGATTATGAGTCGCTTGCTCTGACCGCTGAGCTATCAGCCCTTGTTGGCGGCGATTCTACCGCGCAAGACTGCGAAGGCGAAAATGGCAACGAAGTGCATAGGCCTGACCTGAAGGGAACGCTCCGCCCGCTGCAAAAAATAAGACTCCCCACCAGTGTAAAACCAGTGAGGAGTCCTCTCTTCCTGCGACACGAGTCAGCTCGTATCACGCGAGTCGTGTGATGCCGGAGAGTTCAGAGGTCAATATGTGCCAACACATCCAGCAAATCAAACACACAAGCGCAGCCAAAACGGTCGCGTGGGGGGCTGCTTGAGGAGATCTAGGGCCATTGGGTTGAAGGAATGGACAGTTGCCAGTCGCTTTTCGATGTGACGAACAACCTGTTCATTGCATCTCAACACTGCGCGTGATTCGGCCGCGAGCAAGAACTCAATGTGGAGTTTGGTTGCCCAGCCTTCGTTGCTGGTTGTAAGCCGTTGCTGCACGTGTGGTTGGGCAAGACAGAAATTTTTGATCGGTCCAGACCAGTTATCGCCGATTGGCAGCAGAACCACCGCAGTAGAGCACCCATCGCGTGTGAGCCTCTTCGTGATTGGTGTCACGACCGCACTCAGGGCAAGAGCCGCCATCGGGGGTTTCGAGCAGGATATACCCGCAGTAAATGCACAACAGAAAGTTGGCGGGGCGGGCGGTGCTTATTTGCTCATTGCACTGAGGCACTCGTGTACCAACTCATCGCCACTGGCTTTGATCTTGGTCCCACTTCGTGCGTGTGCATACGAGTCGAGCACTTTTTGAGCGTGTTTTTGTTGTTCCGGAGTCGCGGAATTCCAAGCCAGAACGAACTCCGCCAGCATCTCGTCGGTGACGTTGACGTGGCCAAGGGTCTTGTGTTGTGCGTCGACATCGGGATGCGCCCACGTGGCCGACCAGCACAGTGGTGGGGCGGTCAACCCGACAGCCAATGGGGCCGTGTCGAGGGTCCAAGCGATTCGTCCCTTGGCGGCATTCCATATTCCATTGGTCGTGGTCGGTTTGGAATCGGCACCGAGGTAGACATTTACGGTGCGTGATGTGAGTACGGCGATGGTGGCCGCCCAAGCGACTTGCAACTGCGGTCGATCGCCAACTTCCTTTACAAATGCCTTGGTCAGTTGCTTGTCGAGGTCTTCTGGCAGGGCATCACCAGCATTTGTTATGAAGGTTTGGAGTTGTGTTTGCCAATCACCGGTCATTTTCATCTTCAACGCGCGTGCCACAATGCGTGCAATGAAGGAATCCACATGGTTGATTTTGCTCGGGCGCCAAGGGGGGCACATCCTGACTGCTTCGGCGTCGGTGATCCAGTCACGCTGCCACAGAAAGGCGACGATTGCTTGTTCGAGGCTGGCTTCTACAAAATCTTCCAAGCGGTTGCCACCAGGCGTGTTGCCGATGATGTCTTTGCCCGGGAGCATTTTGGAGCCAAAGAGCAAGGCCCAGCCCATCACTGCCGCATCTTGCACATCGGCAATGGCGCGTTTGTTGAGCACTCGTATGGCCGCAGGCAACAGCGGGTCGCCCTTCATGGACTTCTTAAGCAGGTCGATGAACAACTGTGCGGCGGCATCGATGCCGTCTTGAAGCGCCATTAAGTCGTCGAGCACATGCGTATTGCCACCGAGGCATTCCAAAAAGCAGGTTGTGGTACCCAGTGGCGATTCGTAGGTAGTCCAGAGCCCAAGGCCCCCGAAACCATCGTCCCAATCTCGGGTGTGCGTGTCGCCAGAAAACACGATCTGCGCTTGGCGGTTGGTTTCCTTGGCCGCATCTCCTTGCGTCCAATCTTGACGCATGGTGTTGAGTTCGGCCGGCTGGGCATCGCTGGGCATGGTTGTCGTACGTGACAATCCATCTTTGGTCGGCGTCATGTCGACCTCGTACTTCAGACTGCAACCGGTCAGAAGCAGCGTGGCAGTAGCGAGCAGTGTGGCAGTGGTGAGCAGTGTGCGCATTGGAGACCCTTTAGTAGGGGGGTAGACTAACCAGTTGTGAAGAAGGAACCCTCCAAATTGGCACGCATGATTGAAGGCTGGTTTGCCGCGAACATGAGGCCAATGCCATGGCGGTCTGAGCGAACGCCTTGGCGATCGTTCGTCAGCGAGTTCATGCTGCAACAGACGCAGGTTTCACGGGTCATCGAACGCTTCGAGCCATTCATGGATCGGTTCGGCACGCCCCTGCTGCTGGCCCAGGCGGACGAAGAAGCGGTGCTGGCGATGTGGCAGGGGCTTGGCTACTACCGACGCGCGCGGAATCTTCAACGAGCGGCCGCGGACATCGTCGATCGCTTCGGCGGCGAGGTGCCCCTCGAGGTCGAGGGATTGATGTCGCTTCCGGGCGTGGGGCGATACACCGCCGGAAGTATCGCATCGATTGTCGGCGGACGGCGTGTTCCGATTGTCGATGGAAACATCACGCGCCTGCTTGCCCGCATGTACGAGGACGACGCAGCGCAGGACGACCGGGCCTTCATCGCTCGAACTTGGGAGCGATCAGAACAACTCGTGCAGGCATGTTGCAAACCAGGCGTGCTCAATGAGGGCATGATGGAGTTGGGCGCCACGGTGTGCACGCCGGCATCGCCTTCATGCAATGCATGTCCTGTGCGTACATGCTGCGGAGCGTGCGACTCCAACAGAACCGGAGAGATTCCACCGCCCAAGCGCCGCGCTGTCAAAGAAGTGCTGCATCATCACGCTGTTGTCGTGGAGCGACGCGGTCGCATGCTGATGCAGCGCCGTCCCGGTGGTGGCTTGTGGGGCGGTCTGTGGCAGGCGACTGCTGTCGAGAGCCCCTCGCGTTTGACCCAGCAAGAGGTGGCCAAGTCCTGCTCGCTTCCATTGGAGTCGCTGACCTTGGTCGAATCGGTGCAGCGACAACTGACGCATCGCACGGTTCATCTTCATGTGCACATCGGTGTGCTCAAGCGGGGGGCACGCCTGCCCGAGGGCGACCACCGCCGCTGGATGCTTGCGGATGAGTTGATCAAGGCTCCATTAAGCAATGCCGCGCGGCATGTGCTCGAGGTGGGCAAGGTTGCATTGGCCTTGTCTTGACCCATAGAGAACTGTTCTTAGGTCATTTCAGGCCTCGTGTGGGCGGTTGATTCTGCCATGACAGGGCCTCATTGCCTCGCAGCGACATCCAAGGAGTGAACGATGCGTGCAAATAACGCTGATGAGAGCACTTGAGGGTGGTTTTTAGACTTTTTTGACTCAGTGCTGACAGAAACCGGGTGCTTGGGCGGATACGTAGTGAACCGGGAAGGTACTCACACGTGTGAGCGACCTCCTGGGGCCAAAAACCTACTTGCTCCCTTGCACACGGATAGAACTCGCCGACGGTCGGCGAGTTCTATTCGCCTTTTGGGCGGGCAGAATCTGGAACTACGATTCGGTGCCAGTGCCCGTGGCCATCGCCGGGGCTTCGTCGATGGAGGATGACTCGCTGGACTCGTCTTCCGGGTAGGCAATGCGTCCGTGGTGAATGGCGCACACGCGAGTGAGAATCGACTCCTTGACCTTGCGTATCTCGGCAAGCGTCAATGGACACTCATCAAACTGCCCATCAAGAAGTCGCTTCTTGCCTAGATCGTGCACCAAGCCTTCGATCTGCGCGGGTGTCGGGTCACTCATCGCGCGGGTGGCACTTTCGACACAGTCCGACAGCATCAAAATGGCTGCTTCCTTGGTCGATGGCCTTGGCCCTGGATATCGGAACTCGACTTCCTGAGGTGTTTCTTTGTCACCGGCTTCCTCTGCTCGTTGGCGCGCCGCGTGATAAAAATACTCAACCAACGTGGTCCCATGATGGGACTCGATGAAGTGGATGATCTCGCGTGGTACGCGGTACTCACGGGCCAGTTCGATGCCGTCCTTGACGTGCCCGATGATGACGAGCAAACTCATGGCAGGACTCAAACTATCGTGACGATTTTCTCCACCTGCTTGATTCTCAATGAAGTAGTGCGGCTTGTGCATTTTTCCGATGTCGTGGTACAGACCGCCGACATAACACAATAAGCCGTCAGCGCCGATCGACTCGGCCGCAGCTTCAGCAATACTTGCGACCTGCAAACTGTGATCCCATGTGCCCGGCGCTCGCTGCTGGAGTTCGCGAAGCAAGGGACGCCGCGGGTCTCTCAGTTCTGCAAGGGTCATGCCTGTGGTGATGTGGAAGATGCGTTCAATGCTTGGCAGAATGCCCAGAATCAAGAAGCCCACACCAATGGTGGTGAGGCCTGCCTGAACGCCGTCAGCTAACAACTGCGCAAGGGCATCGATGAAGATTGGGAATTCGATCATGCCCAGCACGATGGTGCCAAGGGCTGCCGCGATAGCGGCGATGCTTGAGGCCCGAATGAGGTCCACGCGGCTTCGCACTTCGGCCAGTTGGGCAATCAGGGTCATGGCAACACCCATGAGCAGTACGAACCATCCGATGCTCTCTTGGAGTGCGATGACGACAATGGCCGCTTGCATGCACGCGACGGCTGTCGCCAAACGTCGGTCGTAGGCCAGTCGCAAGATGGCTGTGGTGAGCAACAGCGGTCCAAAGGCTGCTGCCACCATGATGCCCGGTGAATCGGCCGCTACCAGAATCGTGACGCTGAGCATCAGAATGACCAGCAGACAGATCGCGATGAGCCGCATTGGGTTTCTTGCGATGCGGCGGTAGGTCATCATCGTGAAGGCGCCCAAGAAGACCGACAAGGCCGCTACGAGTAGGCCCATGCCGATGCGGGGAATCCATCTGGCCGCCCACGAAGCTTCTGCGGCGTAGACCGCCGCTTCACGCATGACATCTTCGTGTTGAAGGGCTGTGAGTTTTTCACCGCGTCGATACAGCGGTTTGCCAGCGGTGTGTTCGACCATGGCCGGCTCGATGGCAGCGCTTGCGGCCAGTCGCATCGCGTCTGTTTTTTCGCGATCGAGTTTGAGTGTGGGGCGCGCTTCCTTGGCCACTCGATAGGCCACCGTCTTGACCAGCGATTCGGGGAACCCGGCACGTCGCACAATTTCAATCAGTCGCTGAGGTACTGCGTTGTCTTCCAAACTTGTCACGTTGAGGGCTTCGCCTCGGAACGGTTGCTCTAGGGCGTTACCTGGAAGTTCGAGCGCTCGATTCGTGGCCGCCTGCGTAGAGAACAGTTGGAAGGTTTCCGGGTCGAGGATGGGCGCGTGAATGAGCGCGTTGTGTACCAGTGCATCGGACCAACTGGTCCACGCGTCGGTTGGCCCACCGGGGCCTGCAAATGGCTTGACTGATGCGAGGGTCTTTTCGGTGAGTTGAAAGTCTGCTTTGAGTGTGTCGGCTACGGCGGTAATCGATTCGGTGCCTGCAACAGCGGTTGGCAGTCCCATCAGGGATGATTCAAGCCGATCCAAGACCGCTGCGTTTGGTGCGTAGATGAAGGGCGATGCGGCCGCCGCTTCGCTTCGTCGAGCCTCGGTCGCGGCTTTGTTTTCGAGTCGGTAATCGAGTCTGGTCAGCCGTGATTCCTTGACCACCCGGCCCGGGACGACCAAGACCTGTTCGCGTCCCCACGACACCAGCAGACTGGCGCACACCAGGAACACCAGAATGATGGCCGACGTCCGCAGGAACTCCGGCCGCCGAATCGCCTGACGCAGGGTTGCAGGCGGGCGGGGGATTCGCTGCCGGAGTTTCTCTCGGCGATGGTCGCTGCGGGGTCGGTTGGGGGCGTTCATGGCTGCCATTAGAGTAGGGGGGGGATTGAGGCCCACATGGGCTTTGGTGGCTCCAGTCTACCTTTGGACCGCTCGACTGCCGCAGGTTGACCGTGGTAGGCTCCATCGGCGATCCGGGCGTGGAGAGGTGACCAAGTGATCATAAATCGGCGATTTCCAGCGATAGGAGCCTGTCTCGGGCTGTGGATGGCTGCGGGATGTCAGTCCACGCCTCAGGGCAAACTCTCCTCGCCAAGCGTCGTGTCCCTGAGCCCAGATCAAGCCTCAGCGGTTCAAGCCACCCTTCGATCGGCCGTGACCGATACATCGGCCGCCCCGCTGCAACTCTTGCCTGCTTCGGGCGTGCGGTGGTCGGACGTGCCTCGTTGCGTGCACTGGGCCGGGGATCAACAGATTGCCTTTGCGGTGGTTGACTCGACGGTCTCGGGCGACCACGCAAGCTTTCGCATACGCACGCTGGAGGGCTGGCCTGGTTGGATTACAGCATCACGTCACGGCGATCTCATCAGTTTCGATGTGACCATGGGGCCCTATCCACAGCATGCGTCCGCGAAGAAACAAGCGTCGAAAATTCGCGAATTACTTCTGGTTGCGTTGCGTACCTGGGGTGCCAAGCCGCAACTTCCAGCGGATTCCTAATTGAATCGTTGGTCTGGCGAACACCCCGGTGGGCATTGCAAGTGATGTTCGGTTGCCTGTTGATACTGGTGCGCGGCGCGGAGCAGAGTGTCTTCTCCTAGCACCGGTCCTTGAAGATGTAGCCCAACAGGCAGTGAGGTTCCATTGACATCGGCCATACCTCCTGGAATGGAGATGCCGCAGATGCCCGCGATGTTGGCTGACACGGTGTACGTGTCGCAGAGGTACATCGAAATAGGGTCGGACTTGGCACCCAGTTCAAATGCCGGTGCTGGAACGGTAGGGCCCAGAAGAACATCCACGTCTCTAAAGAGCGCGGCATACTCATCGTGGATGAGGCGGCGGACCTGTAAGGCACGGCGATAGTAGGCGTCGTAGTAGCCAGCGCTGAGTACCCACGTACCAAGCATGATGCGTCGACGTGCTTCGGCCCCAAGTCCCTCACTGCGGCTGCGTGCGTACAGTTCTTCTAACTCGCCGCCAGCGACTTCGGCGCGGCGTCCGTATCGAATGCCATCAAAGCGGGCCAAATTGCTCGATGCTTCGGCCGGTCCGATGACGTAGTAGCAGGCCATTCCCAGTTCGGTAGTGGTCAAATCGACCGGCTTGACCGTGCAGCCAAGCGATGTGTAGACCTCACGTGCGTGTTCAATGGCTGCATTGACCGCGGGATGGTTGTCGTCAGAAAGGTGCTGGGTTGGGATGCCGATGCGGAGCCCTTCGATGGACTGGTTGATCGTCTCGAGTCCGCCTGGCGGTGGCACGTCGCCACTGGTGTCATCGCGTTGGTCGGGTCCAGCCATGACTTTCAGCAGCAGGGCTGCGTCAGCGGCATCGGTTGTGAAGGGGCCGATTTGATCCATGCTGGGCGCAAATGAGACCAGTCCCCAGCGGCTGATGCGTCCGCCCGTTGGCTTGAGTCCAGTGACGCCACACAAGGCAGCTGGTTGGCGGATCGATCCACCCGTGTCGCTGCCCAGTGCGCATGGGACGAGTCTCGCGGCGACCGCTGCAGCACTTCCGCCAGATGAACCACCAGGCGCACGGGTGTGGTCCCAAGGGTTACTCACCGAACCAAAGGCGCAATGTTCGGTGGATGAACCCATGGCGAACTCATCGCATCGTGTGCGACCAAGCATGACGGCGCCGGCGGTGCGGAGCTTGTCGATGGCGGTTGCCTGATACGGGGCGACAAAGTCTTCCAAGATGCGTGATCCACACGTGGCCGGTTCGCCTTGGACCATGATGTTGTCTTTGATGGCGATGGGGACACCTGCGAGCGGGCCTACGGGCGTTCCCGCGGCAATGTCCGCATCGACCTGGGCAGCATCGCGTCGGGCGGTTTCAGCTCGGACATTCTGAAAGCAGTGGAGGTCGCCATCGATGGCGGCGATGCGATCGAGGCGAGCTTCCAGAACTTCAGTAGCGGTGCATAGACCACCTTGAACGGCTGCGGCAATATCTCGGGCGGTTTCAGGGTGGCTCAAGCGTCGCCCCCTTGATCGAGCACCTTGGGCACTGCGATGTAGTCGCCTTCTCGGAGCGGGGCGGCGTCCAAGACCGTCTGCTGGGGAAGTGGATCGATGGGCGTATCGTCGTGCAGTCGATTGGAATGGCCGTGGGGCGAGGCCATTGGCTCGACCCCTTCGACATCAACTTGGGCAAGCCGATCGACAAATCCGATGATGGATCGGAGGTCGTCGGCGACGGCATGGAGCTCTTCTGTGGTGAGCGAAAGACGGGCAAGTCCTGCTACATGGCGAACTTGCTGCTCGGTCAGGCCGGTGGGAGTGTGCGTAGAATCGGTCATTGGAGGCAAAGGGTACCAATGCCAATGTGCCTCTGGCGGGGGCCTGTACAATGCCCTGCCCGACGCGAGGGGGCCGCGACGCATGAACACCATCCACGGAATCCCGGTTACGCCTGGCATCGCCATCGCCCCGGCATTCGTGCTGGACCAGACACGAGAGCGTATTGCGCGCGACCGGGTCGGGCCTGAGCAGTGCCAGCAGGAGGTTGAGTCGCTCGATCGGGCCATTGTCGCAGCGATTGCCTCGGTGCAGGTGGACCGTGATCGAGTGGAGCAAGACCTCGGTCCTGAGGCCGCACAGATTTTCGACGTGCACCTTGGGCTGCTTCGCGATGCAGCCTTGCTTGGGCCGGTCCGAGACCGAATTCTCTCTGAGGGTGTGACCGCGGCATTTGCGGTGTCAGAGGCTTTCCATGGGTTGGCCGAGCGGTTCCGAACGATGGGTAGCGCGGTCTTTCGTGATAAGGCCCGCGACATCATCGACCTTGAACGCCGCGTCTTGGATGAGTTGCTTGGGCGAACACGCGAGCGGCTGGCGAAAGTCACCGAGCCCGTTGTGCTCCTTGCGCACGAGTTAACGCCTGCCGATGCTGCGTCGCTCAGCGCCGAACTGGTTCGCGCTGTGGTGACCGAGGCTGGTGGTCGTACCGATCACGCATCGATCGTTGCGGCAGCGCTTGGCGTTCCAGTAGTTGTTGGCTGCGGGGACTTGGTTGGTGATCTTCAGGATGGTGATACTGTCATTGTCGATGGATCGCGCGGGGCGGTTCTGCTTGGGGCCGATGAGGCGCAGCTTGCTCGCTATCAGCGTCGTTTGGAAGGTCAAGAGCGATTCCGCGCCAGCGTGTCGCGTACTGGTGATACACGAACGGCTTGCGGTGTCGATATTGAACTGATGGGCAATATCGAATTTGTTCGCGAGATTGCCGCACTTCAGGAAGTGGATGGAGATGGTGTCGGCTTGTACCGAACTGAGTTCTCCTATCTGACAAGCGATGTCGAACCTGATGAAGATTCGCTATGCGACATGTACTCAACAGCGCTGCGCTCACTCAAGGGGAAGCCCCTGACACTTCGCACGCTCGATCTCGGTGCTGACAAATACACACAGGCCTTGGCCCTTGAACCGGAACGCAATCCGTTCCTGGGGCTGAGGAGCATCCGGCATAGTTTGCAGAATCTTCCGATGTTTCGGCGGCAGTTGCGAGCCATCCTTAGATCGTCTCCACATGGCAAACTTCGAGTGATGTTTCCGCTGGTGACGACGGTCGGAGAGTTTCGTCAGGCCAAGATGCTGCTGCTGGATGTCGCCGAGGAGTTGCGAGACGAGGGGCATGAGGTGGTCAGGGATATCCCCATCGGGATGATGGTTGAGGTGCCCTCCGCGGCGATCATGGCCTCGACCTTTGCCCGGGTGGCGGACTTTTTCTCTATTGGCACCAATGACCTGATTCAGTACACCGTGGCGGTGGACCGGGGTAATGAACGGGTGGCCTCGCTCTACACGGCATCCAGCCCAGCCGTTCTCAGGCTGGTCAGGACCGTCGTGAGGGCAGCCCAGAGGCGAAAAGTGCCTGTCAGTTTATGTGGTGAATGTGCTAGCGACATCAACTACACTATGCTCTTGTTGGGGTTGGGCTTGCGAAGCCTTTCGCTCGTTCCCGCTCTCATTCCGCGTGTCCGCGAGGTCATTGGCAGGGTGAGGTTGGAGGATTGCGAGCGGCTGGCTAGGCGAGTGGGCTCCATGGACTCAGAACGCAGGATCGGCCTGCTTCTTCGGAATGAACTTCTTCGGGTGCTTCCCGAAATCGACGACGAACTGGTTGACGACGTCGGGTAGCACGGACACTGAACACGGGTCTCAACGCGGTCGATCTGCTCTCTGGCATTGCTCCAGCGCATCGATGCGACCGCGGGGAACCACCACTAGGATGATCGCAGTCAATCAACGTATTGAACCGGGCACCTCTCACATCGATCGCTTGTCGGCCGATGTGATTGATGTGCTGTGTTCTGGTTGGAATTGGCAGTCGGTTGTCCCTGAAAGGATGCCACGTGGCACAATCTCACACAACCGACGGTGTAAAGACGTCGGACCAGATCATGCTCGTCAACGACGTGCCCGGCCAAGAGTGCCGGATTGCCATTCTCAAGAATGGCCGCATGGAGGACCTCTTCACTGAGCGAGTGGCCACAGCCACGAGCGTGGGGAATATTTACAAGGGGCGGGTGACGAATGTCGAATCCGCCATTCAAGCGGCATTCGTCGAATTCGGCAAACCGCAGCGGGGTTTCCTGCACATCTCTGATGTCCACCCCCGGCACTTTCCCGGTGGAGAGCAGAGCGAAAAGGTCGGCCACAAGACATCCCATCGGCAGCGACCGTTGATTCAAAACGCGATCAAGAAGGGCGACGAGATTCTCGTCCAAGTGATCAAGGAGGGCATCGGCACCAAGGGGCCGACCCTGACGAGTTATCTGTCTATTCCCGGTCGGCTCATGGTCATGATGCCGTACATGGATCGCGTGGGCGTCACCCGTCGCGTTGAGAACCCCGAGGAACGTCGGGAGATGCGTAAGGTGCTCGACTCGCTGGATCTTCCTGCGGACTTTGGATTCATTCTCCGCACAGCAGGCATGGGCGCCAGTAAGCGTGACCTGACTCGCGATGTGGCGTACCTCACACGCATGTGGAAGGTCATGGAGCGGCGAATCGACAAGATCGGTGTGCCTGCAGAACTCTATACCGAGTCGGATCTGGTGCTTCGGACAGTGCGAGACGTGCTCAACAGCGATATCAAGGCCATCTTGGTTGACTCGGAGAGTGCCTTCCAGCGTTTGCAGGCATTCCTTCGGGTGGTGGCGCCTCGCTCGGCTCCGCAGGTGGTTCACTATCGCCGCAGCATGCCGCTCTTTCACGCGTTTGATGTGGAACGACAAATCGAGACCATTCACGCGCGCGAAGTCGATCTTCCCAGTGGTGGTCGGTTGGTCATTGACCAGACCGAAGCCTTGGTGGCCATCGACGTGAATTCTGGTCGCAGTCGGTCATCGCGAGACAGCGAGACCAATGCCTACCGCACCAATATGGAAGCAGTCGAAGAGATCGCCCGCCAACTTCGTCTTCGCGATCTTGGTGGTTTGGTGATCAACGATCTCATCGACATGCGAGCCATGTCCAAGCGCCGCGAGGTCTATCGAAAATTTGGAGAGTTTCTTAAGTCCGATCGAGCCCGAACGACCATTCTTCCTATCAGTGAGTTTGGCATTCTCGAAATGACTCGCCAGCGAATGCGACCGAGTATTCGGATGGCCAACTACATCGACTGCCCAACGTGCGCTGGGCAAGGCGAAATTAAGTCGCCCGATTTGGTGGCTAGTGACGCTATTCGCGAGATCGGATGGTTGTTGCACTGCAAGGAAACAGCCAAGGTTGAAGTTGTGGTATCCCCACAAGTCGCCTCGTCCTTGCTGTCGACTAAGCGTCGCACCCTCGATGCCATTGAAGATGAACTCGATAAGCCAATCGATGTTCGAGTGAGTGAGAGCATTGCGGTGGATCGAGTGGCCTATTACGCCTACGACGCTCGCGGTGCCGATCTTGACCTCAATACGTTGACTTCTGAGAGTCATCCCAAAATCGAGGATCTGCTGGCCGAATCTGAGCAGCCCAAGGAAGGCACAGAAGATTCAGTGCCCACGGAGCGATCGCCACGACGTGGTCGACGCCGGCGGAAGGCGCCACCGGCCGACGCTGCGGCCATCGCGCTCTCTGGCGAATTCCAGCGTGAACTGGCCGAACTGGAGGCGCAGGCCGATGCTGAGGAAGCTGCTGCCAAGGAAGAAGCTGCTGCCAAGGAAGAAACGGCTGCCAAGGAAGAAACGGCCAAGCCCACTCGCAAGAAGCGTCGCCGTCGTCGCCGTCGGAAAGTGGCGCCCCTCATTGATACGCCTTCGCGGCTCTATGTGCTGGCCAAGGCGATGGAACTCAAGTCCAAGGACATTATCGCCCGCTGGGAAAAGAGCGGCGGCGAGAAGAGTGTTGGCTTTACGCTCAATAACCACATGTCTACCGTGACGCCGGACCAAGCATCGATTATTCAGGGTTGGTTTGGGGAGTCTCAGGACAATCAGGAACCAGAGGCCACGGAACCTGCGGCGTCTGAATCGCCCGATGCCCCGGTTGATTCGTCTGAGGAATCTAATGATCAACTGGGCGATGGCAAGCGTCGCCGTCGTCGTCGCGGTGGACGAGGGCGTGGCCGAGGGCGGGGGAGGTCATCGCAACCCACATCAGAAGATGGTGCGGATTCGACCGCGTCACCAGTGGCAGCGCCCCCATCCCAGGAGTCCAAGCAGGACCAAGAGCAGCCAGCCTCAAAAAAGAAACGCTCGCGTCGACGTCGATCGTCTTCGCGATCCAAAGGTGATGGTGAGACCAAGGCCACGGATTCATCGACGGTTGAACCCGCATCCACGCCACAGGCCAAGGAAAAAGTGGAACCAAAGGCTGAGAAAGCAGCGCCACGGCGTCGTACGTTGTATGGATCGCGTCGCAAACTGAATCCAGGCGAAGCGGCCGAAGTGCTGACGGGACAGAGCGGTCAGGAATGAATCCAGAGGGCCGCATCATTGTTCTGGGATCCACAGGTTCCATCGGTGTCAATACGTTGGAAGTTGTGTCGCACATGGCGAGCATTGGCCGTTCGCATCGCATCATCGGATTGGCTGCAGGGCGAAACACTTCGCTTTTACAGGCACAAGCCAGCGTGTATCAGCCCGAGGTCGTGGCGCTGGCCGACGAAGAAGCAGCAGCCGGTTGGTCTGGCCCCAGTACGTGTTTGTGTGGACCCGATGCCGCGAGGCAGTTGGTCGAACAGGTTGCCCGCCCGGGTGACATGATCGTCGCAGCCATCGTAGGCGCGGCCGGGCTTGAGGCTGTGCTCGAGGGTATTGATCGCGGCTGTGACATTGCGCTTGCCAATAAGGAAACGCTCGTGGCGGCCGGTTCGCTGGTCATGCCTGCTGTCGAGGCTGCTGGCGTGTCGCTGATTCCCGTTGACAGCGAGCACAGTGCCATCTTTCAATGTTTGCATGGACTTGGTCGCGGGGCTGTGGAGATCAAGCGAATTGTGCTCACCGCATCTGGGGGCGCGTTTCGCGGGCGAAGTCGAAGCGATATTGTTGACGCGACCGTTGATGAGGCGCTCGCGCATCCAACATGGTCCATGGGTCGCAAGATTACAATTGACTCGGCGACGCTTGCCAACAAGGCATTGGAAGTCATCGAGGCCCACTGGCTGTTTGGCCTTGAAGCAGACCGGATCGACGCCATCGTGCATCCCCAGTCGATGGTGCACGGCTTTGTTGAATTCCAAGATGGGTCCGTGCTTGCACAAGCCGGCCCGCCTGACATGAAGACACCAATTCAGTATGCCCTGACATGGCCGGATCGTGTGGAGGGCTGTGCTCAGACATTGGATTGGTCGACGCTTCGTGAGATGACCTTTGACGCGATCGACCACCACGCATTCCCGATGATCTCATTGGGTTGGGACGTTATCCGTCGTGGTGGAACGGCCGGGGCCACTTTCAATGCGGCCAATGAAGCGGCGGTGGAATTGTTCTTGTGTGGTGACATTCGCTTTGGTGGCATTTCGGATTTGGTCACAGCCGCGTGCGCTGAACTGCCGGTATCTAATGTGCGGGATCTGAATGATGTCCGAGTCGCCGACAAGGCTGCCCGATCGTGGGTTCACTCGCATGTCTCGACAGTGGCGGAGGCCTGAGGGCGGATCATGGACACATTTGCATCGCTGATCAATGTGCTGATCATGATCCTTGGCTTTGGATTGCTGATCTTTATTCATGAGCTAGGCCATTTTCTTGCGGCTAAGTGGGCCAACATCCGTGTGGAATCCTTCGCGGTTGGCTTTGGGCCTCCGGTTCTAAGTTGGCGGCAAGGCATTGGGCTTCGGTGGGGCTCTACGGATCCGGTTGTTCGACGGCGTGCAGGGCGATCAGCCATGCAGATGCGTGACTGGGAACTTCGCGAAGAGAACGTGGGTGAAACCGAGTACTCGCTTCGCTGGCTTCCGCTTGGTGGCTTTGTTCGAATGCTTGGGCAAGATGATCTGGATCCGACGAGTCAATCTGCAGATCCTCGCAGTTTCAACAGTGCGACGATTGGTCGGCGGATGCTGGTGATTGCCGCTGGGGTCATCATGAATGTCCTTCTGGCCATTGTGTGCTTTGTCATTGCATTTTCCATCGGTGTTCAGTTTGAGGCTCCAGTTGTGGGGCAGGTCCTTCCAGATTCGCCAGCGTCCTTGGCGGTGCCCACCCAACAAGACGTCGGCTTGGGCCTGCGAAGCGGTGATCGAATTCTTCGTATCGATGGAGATGAGACGCCTACATTTGCGGACTTGCAGGTCATCGGCGCTATGTCGGTGGAAGGCCAATTGCTGCACTTGGATGTGGAGCGTCCCGGCGCAGATCATGTGCTTTCGTTCACACTGACACCTGAGCACGATCCATTGACTGGAACGCGTTCGCTTGGGGTGTACCCCGCGTCATCGACCTCACTGAGTAGCGATGGGGCTGCCAAGCGGTACGTCCAGGCCTCGCTGGATCGCACAGGCCTGAGCGCATCGGGTGTACAGGCCGGATCTACACTTGAGACGATCGACGGCACAACGGTGACCATGTTCAGCCAAGTGGATGCAGTCATCGAGCGTGTGGGAGGCACTGCGGTGGCCACATCGTGGAGACAGGCCGATGGCAGCGTGGTGGAATCGTCATTTGAGCCTGCGCCACAGTGGGAACAACTTCGATACCCCGATGCCACATCTGAAGATCTCGTCGGGTGGGAACAGGGCGTCGCTGGGCTGGTGCCCTTGGTTCGTATTGCAGATGTGCCGCCAGGAAGCATCAACGAGGGTCTCCTTCAAACTGGAGACGTCGTGCTGTCCTGTGGTGGAGTGATGGCACCTCGCATGCGTGGTTTTCGCCGGGCCGTGTGGCAAGCAACGTCGACGCTTCCAATGCTGGTCCTTCGTGATGGCCAGCGGATCGAAGTCGAAGCCAAGGTGGTCATGGATGGAGTGCTTGACCCAAAGCCGATGCTGCAAATTCTTCCGGCCTACGCATTCGATACGCCGTTGATCGCCTCGCCCATGCGGGAGATCGAATTGGCCGATGGGACGGTGGTCCGGTCCGCTGCTGGTGACGTGCCCGATGGACTGATTGGGACCAGTGTCATACGGTCAATTGCGGGCACGGATGTGAAGAACTGGAGGGATATTTGGGAGGGACTGCACGGTGCGGCCACCAAAGGTATCGACCAAGTGGAGTTGGTCATTGGCCTACCCTCAACAACCGGCTCTGAGCGTGTGGTGCAATTGCAACTGGCTGGTGGTGCTGGGACGAGGCTGGCGGATCTGCGCTGGCAGTCGCCCATTCCAGAGTTGCTCTTTGAGCCGCTGTACGTTGAGCGTTCCAGTCACGGCAATCCCATTACCGCCATTTCTATGGGTGCATCCGAAACGAGCAACTTTGTTGTCCTGACCTATTTGACCATTGACCGGCTGTTCCGCGGGACCCTTGGTGTTGACCAACTGCGAGGTCCCGTGGGGATCGTGCATCTGGGAACTCGGGTGGTGGATCGAGGATTCACCTACCTGCTTTTCTTCTTGGCCATCATCAGTGTGAACCTAGCGGTACTGAACTTCTTGCCCCTTCCCATCGTCGATGGCGGGCAGTTCTTATACCTGCTGTACGAAAAGTGCACCGGGCGAGCGCCATCGCTGGCCTTCCAGACCGGGGGCATGATGATCGGGCTACTACTCATCGGCGTGCTCTTCGTGGTGACGTTCTACAACGACGTCGTACGCCTGATTGGCTGAGGCCTATACCGCCTGTGACGGCTGTTGACGGCTTCAAATGGATTTCCTGCCCCTTCAAGGGTGGATCACACCTCATTTATGGGCCAACCTGATCGATAGACCCGTGTACGGCGAAAAAAGGCTGCGGGGCCTTTTTCGTCAGCGATCAGACCCGTAGGAGGCCTGTACCACCGTGAGTCCAGTAAACGAACTGCCCGATGGGGGCTTGCCGCGCGTGCTGATTGTCGAGAGCGACCCTGAGGTTGCTCGGTTGCTCGTGTGTGCCTTGGCCACTGCCCGAGCAGGAGCCCCGCGCGAGGGTGTGAATGAGGTTCCTGCAAATGCATTGGACGTGGCGGATTGCCACGTCGTGCAATCGCTTTCGTGCCTTCACCGCGTGGATCTGCGGTCGTACGGGGTCGCGCTGGTGGCTTCGGTATTCAGCGAAGGGTGTGGCTTGGATGCTGTTGCCTATCTTCGGGGTCTGGCACCGCATCTCCCGGTCATCATGATCGGCGACGTGGCCGATGCAGCGATGGCACCCGAGGCGATTCGCGCGGGCGCCAGTGAATTCGTTCTGCTCACTGGCCACGAGGCGGTCACGGTGCCGCTGGCTGTCAAGAAGGCCATTGTGCATCGACAACTCAAGATTGACAACGATCAGTTGCAGCAATCGCTGACACGATCGATGGCTCAGCAAGCCGAAGTGAATCGTCGCCTCGAGCAGACGGTTTCTCAACTTGAGGATCTTGCCCGCACGGACGATCTCACTGGGCTGACGAATCGACGCTGGCTTAATCTGATGCTGGAAGGCCGGTGGGCTGAAGCAGAGCGTCATGGCATCGGCTTGGGATTCCTGCTGATCGATCTGGACGGCTTCAAGGGTCTTAATGATTCCTTGGGCCATCATCGTGGAGACGATGTGCTCAAGCGGGTTGGCGTGCTGATGAAGGACATCTGCCGAGACATTGACATTGCTGCTCGCTATGGCGGAGATGAATTCTGCATTCTGCTTCCACATGCCGATCTTGAAGCGACGCTTCGCGTTGGTCGGAGGTTGGTTGATTGTTTTGAAGCCGCTGTGGACACATGGGATTTGGGCGACACGCGGCTTGGTATTTCTGTGGGGGCTTCACATCGTTCCCTGTGCAGTGCGACGGACTCTGATGAGTTGGTGCAGTTTGCAGATGAAGCCATGTACGCAGCGAAGCGAAAGGGCGTTGGCCTGATGCTTCATGCCGGGATCACGACCACACCTCGTATGCAAGTAGCCTAGGGCGTCGCTTCTTAGGCAAGCAGATGTTTATTCCTTGTCAGCTCGCATTTGGCGTTTGTCATCCTTGGCTCGCAGTGACTGACGCTTGTCGAACTTGCGTTTGCCTTTGCCAAGGCCGATGACCAGTTTGGCGTGTCCGTTTCGCCAGGTGATTTCAAGTGGCACGATGGCGGCGCCTTTGGCGCTGGAGAGTCGTGCGAGTTTTTTGATTTCACGTTTGTGGGCTAGCAGCATTCGGGGGCGGATCGGGTCGTGCTGGGCGGATGGCGCTGCGTTGGGGTACTCGGCAATGTGTACGCTGTACAGCGTGAGCGTCGGGGGATCGGATTCGGCTCGGATGAAGCCCTCTTGCAGGCTGATTTGGCCCATGCGAACCGACTTGATTTCGGTGCCGGTGAGTTTCAGGCCGCACTCGAGGGTATCGGTGATTTCAAAGTCGTACCGCGCACGTCGATTGCGAACCTGTGGTTGGTTGTCGTGTGCGGTCTTCTTGGACGACTTTGCCATGAGGTGGACCGTCCGAGCCCCAGTGATGGTTCCAGGGTCTTTGGTTCAATGCGCGAAAGAGGACTCGAACCTCCACGGGATTTTACTCCCACCAGCACCTCAAGCTGGCGCGTCTGCCAATTCCGCCACTCGCGCTCAAAGGGGGACAGATGGGCAGGATAACAGCCAAACCGGGAATTGTGGGCCAACGGTATGCGGGGAAGGGGCGTGGTTAGCCGGCCAGCCAGTCGCTCGCTTGGGCTTGGTGATCGGCCAGCACGATCCACTCTACTTCTGCCGGAACGTACTTCTGGGCGAGATGGGCGATCAGCGTGCCTGGAAGCAAGCCTGAGCCGGCCTTGCAGGGAATGGGTGTTGTGGTGTCGATGGCGAGGTCTTCCAAGAGCAACACGCTTGTTCCCGCACCGCACATTTGAAAGATGCGTTCAAGGTGTACCGGGGCATCGGGAAGCATGTCAGCAGTCAACATGGAAGCAGGAGAGAGCGCCAGTTGCACACCGTGTTCTTCCCATGCGTGGCGGCACGAGGGGGCATCGCTCAGGACGTGTGCCCAGTGTGGGCGAAGCGTGATTGGGTGGCCTGTGACCGGGGCGTCTGTGAGCATCGACGTAAATTGCTGCCACCCTCCAGAGAGCCATGCATCGGGATGGGCGTCAAAGGGAGTTTGGCCAAGCCCACCTGCCCACACCGCGGTGGGCACATCGACCAGTGGCGGCCAGCCCTGTTTGGTGAGGTGATGGTCGATGATCGACCATGACCCATGGCTTCCTGTGATCCACCGGCCTGGGGGCATTGGAGCGATATGGATGCTGGCATGACTCATACGCCGCGAGTCTCAGGTGACCAGATGAACTTGTGTAGTTGAAGTTGTAACCGTGCTGGTATGGCATCGGCGAGCATCCATGTGGCAAGGTCTGCTGCGGGCAGACCAGGGTGCCCAGCAATGTCCTTGCTTGCGGGTTGAGCGTGTGCTGGTGAGAGCAGTACGGCTGCCACACGAGTGTGCAGTGTGTGTTGAAGGATAAAGTCCCGTGCCCATTCGTAGTCGGCGAGATCGCAGACAACGAACTTGACTTCATCGGTGGATCGCAGTCGTTCGATGTTGTGCAGGTCATTGCGGTCGCATTCGCCGCTTGCGGGCGTTTTGAAATCGACGATCCGAATGACCCGTTCATCGCATGCTGAAATGTCACAGGCGCCCGATGTCTCGATGAGTACGGTGCGACCAGCGTCGCACAATTGGGTCATGAGGCTATGGACTGTTTCTTGCAACAAGGGTTCGCCACCGGTGACTTCGACCAGGGGAGCGTTGTATTCGAGCACTTCCTTCAGGATGTCATCAATGGTGCGACGAGCGCCTTGCGCAAAGGCGTACTCGGTGTCGCAGTAGGTGCATCGAAGGTGGCAGCCACGCAGTCGCACGAAGATGCATGGACATCCTGCGTGTGTGGATTCACCTTGAATCGATTCGAAGATTTCGTTGATAAGGAGGGAGTCGGCCATTGATGGCGTCGCGGCGTTCAGACCGAGGTGCGATCCATCGGTTCATAGTTCTCACGCTCTCCGCGTCCTCGTAGCGGATAGTCCTTGCGAAGGGGGTGACCTGGGTAGTCTCGCCACATCAGGATGCGCCGCATGTCGGGATGCCCGTGGAATCGGATGCCAAACATGTCAAACACCTCTCGTTCGGGCCACTCGGCGCCAGACCAGATATCGGTGACGCTATCGACCATGAGTCCGGGGTCTTCTTCGATGCCAGTGGTATCCAGTTCCGGTTCAAGCCAGACTCGGACCATCAGCATGCGGCCATTGGCGTAACTTCGCAGTACCCAGGTGACGCCAAATCGCGCCGTTTGGGGAACGGGGTAGTCCAGATAGTCCGTTGCGTTGACATGCGAACACAGGTTGTAGTCGCAGGCAGGATCTTCACGCAGAAAGCGCATGATTTGATGGAGATCTTCCTTGTCGACGATGAGCGTGGTGCAGCCTCGAAATGTGGTGGCCAAAAGCGTTTGGTCTGGGAAGGCATCGCGGACACGTTGCAAATCAGGATGTATGTCAGTCTCACACATGGCGTTGATCAGGCATGGTACTGCCCCGGGTATCCCACCGGGGGTGTGGATCTGGGCGTAGGCAGACTCACGGTACGCCCGATCCTCGCGGGCGTTCCAGTGTGATGGTGTCGATGTCCGGGTCCATATTCCACACCATGTGTGTTGCTTGGACGGGCATCGGGGAGCCTTCGGTGATGAGCGATACGGTTCGACCGGGTCGGGCGGCCAGTTCGGCGATTCGGGTACGGGTGTTGTAGTCGAGTTCATGACAATCGGCCCGTCGTGTGGGGGTTGCCAGATACACGCGTTCGATGGCGCGGAGTCGGTCGACTTCCATGTCTGAACCTAATTCAAGTGGGGCCGAACTGTCGGCGTCGATCGATTTTTCGCCTCGGCGGGTGAGTACTTGCACGTTTTGGGCCGTGATGGTGGCGATGTCACGTCGATCGATGGCACTCTTCCACTGTCCTTGCACGTCACCGGTCATGGTGATTTGGAATCGGTCATCGGCTTCTTGCACCAGATCAAGCCGCTGCGACCACGTGAATCGGCTTGTGCCTGGGCCGGAGAAGGGCCCGTCGCTGGCACGCTTTCCACCTTCCCAGTCTGATTCGCGAATGATCAAGTCACCATTGCCGACGACTTGGGCTTCGGTTTTGAGGTCGTTCCATGTGATGTGTTTCGCTCCGACGTAGAAGACTCGGGGCAACGCAGCGCGTTGGGGTGTTGGCCACGTTCGTGACTCCAAACGTGCGTTGCCTTTGGCGATGAGCCGCTCGAGGACGCGATCACCCGAAGCGAATGGGTTGATCGCGGTGTCTTCTGGTGTTGGGGGTAGCGGCTCCGAGGCGGCGTCTTGAGTTGTGTGGTTGAGGGGTACGATTCGTGAGAATTCCAGTCGCAAGGTGTCACCCTTGAGGCTGCTGCGTTCGAGATCGGATCGGTCAACAACCGAGTCGACCGCGCCCACGATGTCGATGGCCCCGGCTCCGTCTGCAAATGTGCTGTCGTAGTGCATCGATGTAGACCACGTCGTACGCATGGTGACCTGTGGGTCGGTGGCATTGCCCACGATGCGTGGTGGGGGCATTCTGGCGTCCATGGTCAGATCGATCGGGGTAGCGAGCATGCGGGATCGTCCTGCCCCAGTCCAATGTGCGCTGCCTGCGTGTCGATCGAGTTGGAGGTCGTGCCCGCGGTCGATGATGACATCGCTGCGTGCGATCAGCACATCGTCGCCGGTGAGTTGGGCGGTTTCTTGCAGGGCGTCTCCTTGGAGTCGGTCTGCAAAAGCACGCGCGCCATCGGCCATGAGGACTTGCACGTCGCCCGTTGCGTCAAAGTCGCGTACGACTACGTTGCCAGTGTCAAAACCGCTGGTGGTCTCCGTTGCAGGCTCGACCTGATCGGGGTTCTGGGCTGATGGCTCGGCTGGTTCGAGCGTCGCGACTAGGTGATCGGCCCAAAGCGATTGCTGGTCGTTGCGTGCGAGCACCCGCGTGGTGCAGATCAATCGGTCTGGCTGCGCCTTTCCGTTTTCATCTGGCGCAAATTCCATGGTGAGTTCGTTTGCGCGAATAGAACCATCGGGCGCGGCGACTTGGACGTTGTCCGTGAAGGCAATCGATCGCATCAAAACGTCATCAGAATCGCTTGCAGGATCAAAGTCGATGTGCACGCCTCCGGTCCAATCGATTTGTGTGTCCTGCGGTCCAGGATCTGGCGGAAGCGGTGGTCGGGCAATCGGTTCGGACATGGATACGTCGATGGGTGTGCCCAGCATGAGGGCCCGCCCACCGCCATTCCAGTCGGCGATGCCGTCGAGCCGTTGCACGCGGAGGTGGTGGCCTTGTCCGATGACGACTTCACTTCGGGCGATGGTGACATTGTCGCCTGTCAGGTCGATGATTTCCTGCTGCGCGTCACCCTCCATGCGGTCGGCCCAAATACGACCGCCATCGGCCATGAGGACTTGGACACCGCCGGTGGCATTGAATTGCCTGACATCCAATTGCGTATCTGTCGTGTCCGAATCGTCGCTCGCTTCGATGGCCTCGATGGTGGCATTGAGTTGCTGGGCCCAAAGCACTTGCTGGTCGTTGGCTGCTCGAACGCCGTTGATGGCGGTGAGTTGTCGCGGCTGGGCTTGGCCGTCGGGGCCAGGCTCAAATTGCATGGTTAGGTCGTCGGTGGTCATGGTGCCGCCTTCGTCCACGACATCCACATCCTTTACAAATCGGATTGATCGAAGGCCTTGGTCAGCATCATCCGATGCCGGATCAAAGGCAATGTCGACTTCCTGTTGCCACGTGATTGTGGTGACAGTGTTGGGCGAGGTGGTCTTTGAGGCGAGGGTGGCGGTGCCATTGGCGTCGATTCCTGCAAGGCCTGCCTCTGGTCGTGCCCAGACCGAATCGCTTTCGAGGCGAAGATCATCGGTGGTGATGATGACATGGCGTTGCGAGGCACTGGCAAGATCGACCCGCTCAGTCTCACTTCTCCACGTCAGCAGGCCGCAGGTGATGGTGATGTCCTGTTCTAAGTCGCGGACATTGACTGGTTTTCCGATCAGTTCCAAACGAATGTCTTTGCTGGCTGGTGGCCGTAGCGATGCGTCTTCAAGTGGCACCATTTCCAAGGGACCATTGCACGTGATGACGACTTCATCCGGGTCGGGCGTCGGGGGCACCAGTCCAATGGCCATGGCTGCGAGAAGTTGCGGTCCCCCTAAGGCGGCCGTCGGCGGTGACTGGTCGGTGGTGAAGGCCGATGATTTGAATGAGAAGAAGACTTTGAGTGTGTCGGCCGTGGCCACGCGACCCTGGCGTGGATCTGGAGCATCTTCTCCAGGCGCCTGCACGATCCGCACGTCGTCGGTCATCGTCAGGATGTAGAAGGGGTCTTGATCGGGGGCGTATGTCACGGGCGTCACGTTGCGCCCCTGTTGTTTCTGTAGCGCCAGTACCTGCGGGTGGACGCGGGGTCGGATGCGGGCGGTCGCTGGCGTATGGCCCACGTCTCGCAGCAGCAAGTAGTCCACGCGGTCCATTCGCAAGAACTCGATGCGATCATCGCGGTCGTTGAGCAGAATCTGCAGGTCTTGCCCACGCATTTCTTCGGTGGGGGTGACTGCAAGGACGTCGCCATCGCAGGTGATACGTCCAGAGAGGTTGTCAAAGGACGCGGCCGTTGTGTTGACCGTCATGGCCGCTGGAGCAGTCTTTGGGTCGGGCCACTGGCCGTTGACGGACTCGAACATCTGAATCACGACATGGCCAATGAGGCGTCCTTCTTCCAGAGCGCGTCTGGGGGCGTAGGCGACTGCTTGATCACCGGCCAGTGTGATGAGTCGGCCGCCGTTCATGAACATTTCAACCACCGGCTCTTGCAGGGCGATCCAGTTATCGGGAAGGTTTGGTGGGTCGGGCTCAAGGTGAGTGAACCGATATTGCTGGGCGAGTTGCCCGTCGTCGCCGGCAACTTGCAGCCACCCACCCTCGGGCAGCGAGACGGACATGTCCGGGTCCATCATGCTCTTGCCAATGCCACTGTCATCTTGAAGGGGCGATGGTCCGATGAGTTCGACGACATCTTCGGGGGCGTCTGTGGTTGTTTTGGGTGGACTGTCCAGCAGAAGCAGGATGACCAGCACCACAGCAGAGCACGCAAGGCCAATGGCGCCCCAACGCAAAGCAGGTGAGTGGCTCATTGGTGTTGGCATTCGATTTGAATGATGTCGATGTCACCACCGCAGTGGGCGTCCATGTCAATGGCTGCTTGGCACGCGTGCGTGACCAGCACGGCATCCTCATCGACGCGATCACGCAACGCGTGCATAGCGCCCATGGCATACTCGGCACCTGAACCAACGGCGTACCAACGCGTGAATTCAGTCACGCCAAGATCGCTTGAGACTTTGAAGAGTCCACCAGGTGATGCCACGAGAAAGGAAGCATCCAGATCGCCAAAGGGTGTGTCTTTGCTCGCAGCTTGGTCGTTGACCAGCGTGTACTTCTCTCGTAGCACCGACCAGAGATCCAAAAAGAAGGCGTAGATATCTCGGCGGTTGTTCAGCGAGGGCGGTGGTTTGCCCGCGAGATGGTGGTCGATGATGTCGTCATAGACCGCCCAGCCCGTGCCTCCCAAAACGGCATCGCCGATGCGCATCAGTTTGCACACGCGGGCGTTGTCGGTTGGCACGATGAGCCCCTCTCCGAAGACAGCGAGCGAGTCTGCTGCGATGGTGACGGCGTCTGTGCTTCGAGCGGCGGCGATGATGGACATGGTTGGTTCAGTCCACCGCCACACGCGGTGCCAGTAGGTCCTGAATATCGATGAGTCCTACAGGGCGGTGATCTGCATCGACCACCGGTAGTTCATCGACTCGGTGGGCGGCCACTGTTTGGCGAGCCTCACCAACGGTGGCATCACATCCAAGGGTGAGCGGGTCGGCGGTCATCACCTCAGCGATGGGCTGGTTCAGTCCATTGGAATCTTCAAGGACAAGTCTTCGCAAGTCACCATCAGTGAACAGCCCGGTCAGGCGTCCGTCGCTGCTGACGACGAGCAAGGCGCCCGCGTGACGAATGGGGCCATCTTGGCCAGCGGCACATTGTGCCAACGCTTCGCTGACGGTCGTATCGGGCGTAACGGTCGTGAGATTTTCGCCGACTCGGAACCGCATGAGAGCCGCAACGGGTCGAAGCATGGCGCCAAGCGAGCCGCCGGGATGTCGCTGGCGAAAGTCCGAGGCCGAGAAGTCGCGTTGGTGTGCGACGGCCAAGGCCAGTGCATCGCCACAGGCCAGCGTGGCGGTGGTTGATGTGGTGGGGGCCAAACTCAACGGTCCTGCTTCGTCCAAGTCGCCAAGGGCCAAGTGTGCCTCGCAGATCTTTCCCAGGGGCGAGTCGTGTGATCTGGAGATGCCAAGTCGCTGCACGCCGTCGACGCCCAGCACGGTGGCCAGATCGATGAGTTCAGCGGTACTTCCAGAGAAGCTCAGCAGCATGACAACGTCGGCGCGTCGGATGGCGCCCAGGTCACCGTGCATCGCATCGGCGGGATGCATAAAGTGCGAGGGGATGCCCAAGGATGAGAACGTGGCGGAAATCTTCGCGCCCACAAGCCCGGATTTTCCCATGCCCGAGACAACCACGTGCCCTGTGCAGCGTGCGATCAGTTCCACGGCGCAGGCCCAGTGGGCCGCCTCGGCAGGGTCCTGAGCCAGGCGGGTGGCCAAGTTGCTCAGTGCGTCAGCTTCGTGCCGCAGGACATCATGCAGCAGGGCATGGATCTGCCCAGCCATATCGGGGTGGTGACAGCCGCACTGACTTGAGCAGTCGGCCGATGATTGGTGAGTCGGGGCGGTCATGCCGTGTACGATGCCTTTCCCTTCAGGCCCGCGGACGTCGCAGGGCAGGGACGCAGTGTATCGTCCACCGTGGAGCCTTTCCCGCATCATGTCCACCCCATTAGGCAGCCAGCAGGACTATCGGGTCTCCTTGGATGCATTCGAGGGGCCCCTTGACTTGCTGCTCTTTCTGGTGCGGCGGGCCGAGGTCGATCTGCACGACATTCCTATTGCTCAGGTCACCGACCAATATCTCGGGGTATTGCGTCAGACTGCCCGGGTAGATATCGAGCAGGCGGGCGAATTTCTGGTGATGGCCGCCACGCTCGTGGAGATCAAGTCCCGAACCATTACCCCAGTGTCGGCTGAGCAGGCCGAAGATGGCGACGATTCGGGTGGCGACCTGGACCCTCGCAATGAACTTATTCGCCAGTTGCTGGCCTACCAACGCATTCGTGACGCGGGAATGCAACTGGATGCTCGTCGTGGCGACTTTCATCGCATGGCCATCTGTCGAGCGGGGCATCAACAAGGGTCGCTTCCGCGCCTTGAAGAAGGCATGGAACTCGAGGACGTCCACGTCATGGACTTGGCCGATGCTTACGAACGCATTGCCAGTGCCATCGACTTTGCGAGATTGGGCGATCACGTAGTCGAGTTGGATGACACGCCCATTGCGCTGTACGAACAGGACCTTGTGGATCGCCTCATGCGTCGCGGTCAGTCACTGACCTTGCAAGAGGCCTTTGCCGGGCAGCGTCCGGTGCAGCGGGTGGGAATGTTCCTCGCGGTGCTTGAACTGGTACGACGCTTTCGCGTGCAGTTTGATCAGGCTGATGATGGGCCCATCACACTTTCCCTGCGTGATGAAGCAGACGAGGTCAGCGACGATCAGGTGTGATCAGCGTCGGTTTCGGTTTCGAGCATCGGGCTTGGGGGATTTCTTTGAGGCACTGGGGCCCGCTGGTCGGCGTCGTTTTTTTGGGGGAGTTGTCTTTGCAGACTCGCGGAGGTGTCGCACTTCTGCCTCGGTGAGATCACGCCACTGCCCAGGTCGCAGGCCTGAGATGGTGAGTGACCCCATTGCAGTACGACGGAGCCGCCGGACAGGGAACCCCATGGCCTTGAACATGCGTCGGACTTGTCGGTTGCGCCCTTCGGACAGGATGACTTCAAGTCGCGTTCGGTCGCGATGTGCCTCTAGCACGCGGATTGACTGAAATTTGGCTGGTCGTGGTCGGCCCGTTCGGTCATCTGGAATATTGATCCCTCGAGCAAGTCGATCGATGACGCGTTCTGGGACTTCGCCGTCTACGGTGACGTCGTACACACGCTTGACATGATGCGATGGATGCGTGAGCAAGTTGCTCAGGTCGCCGTCATTGGTCAGTACGATCAGTCCGGAGGAATCGATATCAAGACGACCAACGGTAAAGAGTCGCACGCGTGATGGGTGGTCGACGAGGTCAATGGCGCGGCGGCGGCCTTGCGGATCGTCGGATGTACAGACGATGCCCCGTGGTTTGAACAGAACGACGCAGACGGCAGGCGCCCCAGTTTTGACGACTTGCCCGTGCACGGTGATACGGTCATTGATGGGATCGACCCAGACCGGAAGCGATTCGATGAGTCGGCCGTTGACTCGAATGGCGCCTTCTTCGATGAGTCCTTCACAAGCTCGTCGCGAGGCGACGCCCGATGACGCGAGCACTTTCTGGATACGGATGCCATGCGAGGCGTCCTTGAGGGGATCTGCCTTTGGGTCACGTTGGTGTGTGTCCCCTGATGGCGGTGGCGTGTCTGAGAGGGAATCCGCGGTTCCTTGGGGGGGCGACTCCGGGGGCGACTCTGGGGGTGACTCCGGGGGTGGTTCCGGGGCGGACCAACTTGCGGGGATATCGGGTTGTTTGCCTGGGCGTGCCATGAGTTGAAGACCGCGCAGGGTATCGCACATGGCGGGCTGGGGACGTGTAGCCTGTTTCTAGATGGGACTCAAGCAGTGGCGACAGTCGTGGCGTGACATTCGCACTCGGGTGCGAGAGGTTGCATGGGGGGAATTGTCCAGTGGGGACCGTGCGGTTCGATTTACGCTTGAGATCACCCGCTTGGCGATGTTGCGGCTACGGCGTCACCGGGCTGGCATGATGGCTGCGGCCTTGTCCTATCGCGTGCTGTTCTCATTGCTTCCGCTGCTGGCCTTGGCGGCCTCGATTGCGAGGCTCTCGGTCTCGAAGGAGGAATTCCTCAAGGCGGTGCACGAGTTGGTCAATCAGCTTGGGCTGCAGACGGTGGAGATCAAGGCTGGTCAGCATGCAGGTTCGCAGTTGGATCTTGGCCGCTGGATTGATGGGCTCGCTACCCAGGCGGCCGATGTGAATGTTGCTGGGTTGACTTGGATTGGCAGCATTGTGTTGGTCTGGGCCGCGTATCGACTATTCGATGAAATCGAAGCAAGTTTGAGTGTGATTGTTGCAGGCAACAGGCGTCGCGCGACTTGGGCTCGGGTGCTTGTGTCGCTCGTGGTGCTGGTGGTGACACCGGCACTGGCCGTTTGGGGCCTTAGTGTGCTGGCCGAACTGACCTCGCAAATCGATGCCATTGGGTACCAGATGGCGGCGACGGTTGGGAATTGGGTGTTGACGCTGGTGATGATCTGGGGGATTGTGCTGCTGGCGTATCGGTTTATTCCCGCGGGACGAAAGGGGTGGGCTGCTTCGGCCATTGGTGCGTTTGTCGCTGCCGTGGCGCTGCTATTGGGCCAGTGGTTAATTCGTCGGTTTGCAATTAGCGCGGTGACAGCCAGTCCACTTGGTGGCAGTTTGGGCATGGTGCCCTTGTTGATGTTGTGGGTCTACGTCATGTGCATCTGCGTGCTCTATGGCGCAGAACTCGCAGCGATTCTTGATCATGCTCGATGGCGGTGGCGGGCGGTACAAAAAAAGCTGCCCGGTAATGATCGTTGATCAGCGGCGTTCGTCTCGGAGCCAGCGTCGTTCCAGCGCGTCGACGGGACCAAAGACTTCGATGAACAGCTCGGTGGTGGTGGGGGTTTGCCCCTGAGCATTGGGTACGCCAAGTTTTTGGAGGAAGGTTGATAGTTCTCGCCGTCTCCGTGTGTGGAGCCAGGAGAGGAATGCTCCTGACTGGCTATAGATCACGCTGGTGCGTTCGGTATCGGTGTGATCGAGTTGTTCCACTTCCAGCAGTTGGGTAAGTGGGAGGAGTCGATCTGTTTCGAGGTGAGTTTCGAAGGTGTCGCGGCGGCGTGTGTCGGTTCGGTCCGGTCCGAACGGTCGTCTGCGATTGTCGGTTTCAAATGAGACGGCAACTGCTTCGTGCAGCCAAACGGGCCAGTGGTATCGTCCTGGGAAGCCGTCACCTGCGTGGACGAGTTGGTGCACGGCCTCGTGAATGGCCACGGCGGTTCGCCTGGCCAGTTCAGCGCTGGTGATGTCGGCGGCGGCTTCATCGAGTTGTCGTGTTGCATCGGCAATTGCATCGGGATCAGCGCCTCGGTCCTTGGCATCCTGAATGTCTTGGCGTGCTTGGGCAAGTTGCTCGTCTGCCTTGGCAATGTCGTGAGCGTCGGCAGGGTCGAAGAGGACGACCCATTGGTTGCGTGGGCTGAAGTAGCCTTCGAGGTGTTCGGCTGACGCAGTGTTGTCTTGGGTACTTCTGGCGAAGGCAGAAAACGCATTTCGGTCATGGAAGACGATGCACAGCATCCGTTGATCGGGTCGTGGCGGTGGGATTTTGAGTCCGCGGCACCATCGGTCGAACTGTCGCCGGGTTTCTTCCAACGTGTGTTCGACTTCAGAGATGAGCGTGCGGTTGGAGTCTGAGAGAATGATGTATCGGCTACTGGCGTGTCGCCGCAGCGATGGTGCGATGTCTTGTACGAGTTCGACTCGCTCCGCGGTGGTGGCGGTGTGGTCCAGTTGAGTTGGTGCGGGCTGGGCGTGACTGGGGTTTTCCGGGGGAACCGGGGGTGCCGGAGGCATTGGGGGTACTGGGGGGGAGGCGTGGTTTGCCGTGGCGATGATCAGCAGCGTCAGCAGTGGGGCGATGAACATGCCTCGGAGTATCGACGTTTGGAGGCTGCGGGTCCAGTCCACCACTGGTATCCTGCCGGGTTCATGGCCCTCAGTACCTTCTGAAGGGCGATCAATGGAGCGAATCGCAGGGAATCATGGGACTCGAAGAAGCCATTCCAGTTGACGGTTTTCTGGCCACGAGTTTGAGCCACGTGGTCAATTGGGCCCGCCGGAGCGCCTTGTGGCCGATGCCCTTTGCTACGGCGTGCTGTGGCATTGAGTTGATGGCGACGGCCTCGAGTCGGTTTGATCTAGCACGGTTCGGGGCCGAGGTCTTTCGGTTTAGTCCCCGCCAGGCGGATCTGCTGATTGTTGCTGGACGGGTACCGGTGAAGATTTTGCCGGTCTTGCAGCGGATTTATGTGCAGATGTGCGAACCCAAGTGGGTGATTTCGATGGGGGCATGTGCGTCTACCGGGGGCGTATTCGACACGTATGCGGTTGTACAGGGCGTGGACCAATACCTGCCCGTTGATGTGTATGTGCCAGGGTGCCCACCGCGTCCGGAGATGCTCATGGAGGGCATCATGGCCATTCAGCGGATCATCGACGAGGAGCAAATTCCTCACGATGGAGATGGCAAGCGGGTGCCGCTGAAGCTCGATCTTGAACCGACGTGGCAGCCCAGTCAGCAGCCCATCGATGTGAGCATTGGCGCGACCTGACGGTCACACACGTGTTGGATCTTCAGTGACGGAAGTGCCGAACACCTGTCGTCAGGCAGGTCACGCCGCGGTCGTTGCACAGGGCGAAGGTCTCATCGTCCCGTTTGGAACCTCCGGGGTGCACGATGCAGTTGACACCGGCATCGATGAGTAGTTCGGGCCCATCTGGAAACGGGAAGAAGGCATCGGAGGCCGCGACGGTGGCGGCCTCTTGGTTGATGGCATCGCCCGATTTCTCAACGGCAATGCGTGAAGCGGTGAGGCGGTCCACCTGACCGGCGCCAACGCCGATCAGTTGCGTGCCTGCTGCGATGGTGACGGCATTTGACCCTGCATGCTTGACGCAGTTCCATGCGATGGTGCCAGTGGCCAGCATGTGCGGCGTGGGCGGTGGGCCAGCGGCGTGCGTCCAGGTAGCGGGCATCGCGTACTTGTCGTCGGTGAGTTGAGCCAGAAGCCCACCAGGAATTGATCGAACTTCGGTGACTGCGGCGGCGGGGTCGTGGAAGTCCGGGACCGATACGAGTCGGATGTTTTTCCATCGCGTGACCAGAATGTCGACGGCGGCCTTTGTAATGGTTTGTGCCAGTGCGACCTCGATGAATCGCTGGCCTTGGGCCATGGTTGTAGCCATCGCTTCGTCGAGCGTTCCCGACACGGCGACGACGCCGCCGAATGCCGCAAGTGGATCGCCGGACCAAGCCTGCTCGAATGCGTCGATGAGCGAGTCGGAAATGGCTGCTCCACATGGTGTGGCGTGTTTGACGATGACCGCGGCGACGGAATCGGGGTTCGATCGAACGAGGTCGCGGCAGCACTTGAAACCGCCTGCGGCATCGTTGAGGTTGTTGTAACTGAGGGGTTTGCCATCCACGGTATGGGCGTGTGCCAGGCCAGCCGTGCCAGATCCTGGCAAGGTGTAGAGGGCAGCCCGTTGGTGTGGGTTTTCGCCGTACCGCAGTACGCGAGACCGAGTGCCCGTCAATTGCAGATGTGGGGGGAGTGGGTCGCCAGCAGACTGTGCCAGCCAGTTGGAAATGGCCGCGTCGTATCCGGCTGTTCTAGCGAAGGTGGCCGCGGCAAGAGATCGTCGCAATTCCATGGTGGTGCAGCCATCGTGGGCGCTGAGTTCAGAGATCACCGAGTCATATTGTTCAGAGGACGTCACTGCGGCGACGAATTCGTGGTTTTTTGCAGCGCTTCGCAGCATGGCTGGCCCACCGATATCGATCTGTTCGATCGCTTCGGCTGCAGCGACATTCTGCGAGGCAATGGTCTGCTCGAAGGGATACAAGTTGATGCAGACCAGATCGATGGCGAGGATGCCATGTTCTTCCATTGCATGCACATGTTCGGGTTTGTTGCGTCGAGCAAGCAAGCCCCCATGCACTCGTGGGTGCAAGGTTTTGATGCGACCATCCATCATCTCTGGAAAGCCGGTGATTTCTTCGACTGGTGTGGTGTCAATGCCGGCATCACGGAGTGCGCGGGCGGTTCCACCAGTGGAGAGGAGTTCGATCCCCATTGATGAGAGCGCACGTGCGAAGGCGATCAGATCAGATTTGTCACTGACCGAGAGCAAGGCGCGTTTGATTGGGATGAGATCCGCCACGCCTGTTAGTTGCTCGATCGAAATTGCAGTGACTGGAGCTGCGAAGTGCGACCACGAATGTAGATGGAGTCCCCTTTGGCGATCACGGCGGTTGCTTCGGGGATGTGAGCTGTGAATTCAATGGCGCCCGTTGCTGCGGACACACTTTGCATGCGGCGCTGGGCGGGATCCCAAGTGATCAGCATGCCGCCGTCGCTTGCGATGACATTGCCGGTGACGTCCGTTGCGGTCCAGACTTCTTTTCCTTCGGGCGCATGTCGCGGTCTGGCTTCCATGCACACCAGGCCTCGCTGGGGAACTTGCTGATAGATCTTGTCGCCCACTGCAAAGGGACCGTGGTTAAGGGGGGCTTCCAGCAATCGGGCCCACTCAATAATTCCAGTCTTTGTGTTGATCGCCCGCAGGTGTTGGTCGTCGCTTGCGACGTATAGGAGTTTGTCCAGCAGTGCCACTGGGCCTACGGGCTTGCCCAGCAGGGGGGTCATCCAACGGGTGCGGCGGGTGTTGGCATCAAGTCCGTACACGTCACCAGAGCGGGATGTTGCAATGACCAGATCGTCTACCAGCACAGGAGTTGTTTCGATGCGTCGACCGATGCGGTGGGCGGCCTCGGTGAACCCGTGTGTGTAGCCCTGCCAACTCAGTTCCCCGCCCAAACCTCCGTAGATGAGGGATGGTCCATTGACAACGCCAGGTGTGGCAGCAAGCCATTCCAGTGGTTGTCGACTACCGCGTGCTTCACCAATGCTTGCGGGGTCACCTGTGGACTTGGCCACTGTAAGAATGGACGTCGATCGAAGTACGAGAATGCGATCTAAGTCATTCAGTGCAATGACGTCAATGATCTGATCAGCGTGGGTTCCCCCGTGGGTGTGCCATCGCAGGGTGCCCTTCTGGCCGTCGACTCTGCTGAGTTCGTTGTGATGGTTGATGAGGTAGACCGAGTCGTCTGCAGGAAAGACGTGCACGATCGGGTATGGGGCTTCAAACTGCCACTGGATTTTCATGCCGAGTTTCTGAGCACGATGGGGTCCCAAAGGCATGCGTTGTTCGAGTTGGTCGATTTGCTTCTGATGGGCCGCGCGGGCTTCATCCATCGCGTCTTGTGCCAAGGCCATCGAGGACAGGGCGGTCGTGGCGGCTACCACGGCCACCATGTGGTCCAAGCGGGTGCATTTGAGTAGAGCGTCCAGGCAAGTCATGGTGAGCAGCTCCAGAGGGTTCCGTGGTCCCCGATAGTTTGGTGGCGGCACAAGAGTACGAGAATAGGGCAGTATCCCCCGGCGGGGGGGCGGGCGTCAAGATTCATGCCCTGTTGAGGTACCCTTCAGACATGTTTACAGGTCTCATCGCACAAATGGGCACGGTTGCGGCGACTGGGGGGGGCAAGGCGGCCATTGCTTTGCGGATTGACCCTGAGGGCTGGGGGCACGTGCCTGAACTTGGGTCGTCCATATCGGTCAACGGGTGCTGTCTCACTGTGGTGAATCTCGAAGATGGCCAACTGCTCTTTGATGTCGTCGAGCAGACGTGCGATCGCACGAGCATCGGGTCCTTACAGGTGGGCGATCGCGTGAATCTCGAGCATGCGGCGACTCCCACGAGCCTGCTTGGAGGGCACATTGTCCAAGGGCATGTCGACTGCGTGGGTGTGGTGGAAGCCAACGGCGATCAGGGCGAGCGGGGCTGGCGCTTGCAGGTTCGGTATCCCTCCTCATTTCGAGCAATGGTGGTTGATCAGGGGTCGATCACGGTGCAGGGCGTGTCGCTGACTGTTGCCAGTGATCGCCACGACGTGGTCGAACTGGCGCTGATCCCGGAAACCCTGCAACGCACCACCCTTGGTGGGATGACTGCAGGGGATTCCGTGAATGTGGAGTTCGACCTGTTTGCCAAACTCGTGCAGCGGCAGTTGTCGGTTCGCTGAATGTTGGATGATCAGGGTCGGGCCATCGATCGAAGTCTGGCGATATCTAGCGGAACAATCTGGCCCGCTTTGAGACCAAGTCGCTCGATCGAACCGGTTGGAAGTTCAATGGCGAACTGCACTGGAATCATGCTGCTGTAGTGGGGCATGCGTTGCTGGTACGCAAATTCTGTTTCATCGTTGGCGCGAGGGGGCTCGGCTAGCATTTGATGCAAGGCCACGATGCGGCCGGTGCCATCCAGAAAGATCAGGTCGATGTTGATCAGGCAATTGGCCATCCAGAACGAGTGCACGGATGGGCGTTCGAAGACGAACAACATGCCGGTGCCGTCTGGGATGACAGATCGATTCATCAGCCCTTGGCGAATAGATGCGTCATCGGTTGCCAGTTCGAGATCCCACGTGCGGGCGCCCACTTGCACGTGTTCAACCCCAGAGCCACTCTGGTTGCACCCATGCCCCAGCAGCATGGTCACTGACAGGAGGGCAGCTAGTACCAGTCGAGTTGCCGTCAATCCAGCCATCGCACATCCTCATCGGTCAGGGTGACATCCTCGCGGGGGAGGCATGAGAGATCCATCGCATCACAGAACTCATCGGCGGACAGTGTTTGTCGCGTACTGGTGAGTCCGCACCAGTATGCCATCAGTCCGATGATCTGGTGGGGGGCGCATCCTCGCTGTCGATACATTTCCACTCGCGTGTCGCCGTGTCGCTTGGCCAGACGACGTCCGTCCGGGCCACGAACAAGGGGGACATGCCACCATGTGGGGGCGCTCAGTCCCAGAGTTCGATACAGCACTTGCTGCCTAGCGGCGCTATCAAGCAGGTCGTTCCCGCGGAGTACGTCCGTGACGCCTTGGCGTGCGTCGTCCACGACGACTGCCATCTGATACGTCGGACCACCTGTCCCGCCCGTTCGTCGTGGTGCCGTCCAGACTGGGAAGTCGCCTGGCGATCGGCTGAGATTGAAGGTGTGTGTGCCGGCAATGACATCGTTGACGACTTCGTCGCCATCCTCAACAAGGAGTCGCCAACTGCAGGAAGGGTCTGGATTCGCGACGATCTTGCCCGCATCTGCTGGCCGCATCGCTGCGGGGTAGACCACGCTGGCATCACCTTCCTGGGGCGCGGAGCACTCGATTTCACGTCGCGTCTTATTACACGCAAAGATCTTTCCAGCCTTGCCAAGCGTTACCAACGCTTGGCGGCATGGGTCGAGATCCGTTGTTTGCACTGGCACTTCTTCATCCCAGTCAATGCCCAACCAAGACAGGTCGCGTCTCGCTTGGTCGATGGTCTCGGGCTTGACTCGAGGATGATCGAGATCCTCAATACGCAGGATGAGCGACCAGTCGTGTTGCCTTGCCAACGCCCAGTTGATCAAGAATGTGCGGGCATTGCCAAGATGCAAGGCGCCCGTTGGCGAGGGGGCTAGCCGCGATCGGCGTTGACTCACGACGCGGGTCGATTCATCCGGTCGATTCGACCAGCGAGTTGAAAGTCTCGTTGTGTCAGGCCGCCCGCGTCATGGGTTGTCGTGGTGAGGGTGACCTTCTTGTGCCTGATGAGAATGTCCGGATGGTGGCAGACTTCTTGGGCCAGGCTCGCGACTCGCTGAACAAATTCGATGGCCTCTGGAAAGGTTGCAGCGTTGAAGGTGCGTTGCAGGGCGTCGACTGTGAGCGTCCAGTCTGGCACGGAGGCGAGCATGGCCTGCGCATCTTCAGGGGTCAGGGGTCTTGTGGGGTCGGCGTCGGTCACTCGAGCATCTCCCGAACAACGTCGGCCCGGACAGTGAGAGCTTCGCGCGGCGTCAATGCATCGCCAGTTCGTTCGTGCAAGTGGCCCGACTGAATGAGAACAAAGAGCGAGTTGATGTGTCTGAGTTCCACATCGTCGATGATGCCCATGCACACGCCAAGTCGCACCGTGCTCAGGCGGCGCATGCATTCGTCGGCCTTGAGCAGGCGTGCTGCGCGAAGAACCGCAATGTCGCGGCGGACGCGGTCTTCGATGCCCACTCGGTCATTTCGAATCAGCGCTCGGCGGGCAGACCGTTCGTACTGAATGATGCCCGGAACAATCACCTGTTGGAACTGTTCAAGCAGTTCTTCTTCGCTGCAACCTAGCGTGATTTGGTTGCTGATCTGATAGAAGTTGCCCGATGACTCCGAGCCCTCACCGTAGTAGCCCCGGACGGCGAGTTTGAGGTCTTTGGCTGCATTTTGCACCTTGTCCAAATCGCCGGTGAGTCCTACGGCGGGCAGGTGGAGCATGGCAGAGAAGCGAACGCCCGTTCCGGCATTGCTTGGGCAGGCTGAGAGGTATCCATATCGCTCGTGAAAGGCCCAGCCCAGCTGTGGCTCCAATGCGATGTCGATTTTGCCAACGCGTTCGAAGCAGTGATTGGTTTGCAGGCCAGGTGCAATGGTGTGCATACGCACATGATCTTCTTCGTTGATCATGATGCTCGTCGTCTCGTCGTCGTCAACGATGACGCCGCGTGGCAATTGGCTCTCGGCGTGCTGCCGGCTGATGATGTGCCGCTCGTACAGCACTCTGCGGTGTTGACTTGCAGCTTCGGTCAGGTCAATCCAGACGGGCGAACCGGACATGCCAATGGCCTCAACGGCGGTTCGTACGTCGGCGATGATTGTTTTGCACTGGGTCGGGTCGGCGCGGTGGACGAATGGTCGGTGCGAAACATTGCGGGCAATGCGGGCCCTGCTGGAGAGCACCACGTCGGCATCGAGGTCGAAGATTGCCTCGTCGGGAGTAGGAATGCCCTTGCCCATCATGCTTGCTCGTGGCCCGCATGCTCATCTGTTGAGGGCGGCGCGTGTTCAAGAACAGAGAGTTGGTGCTTGAGTTCTGCCGCCCGCTCGTATTGCTCGGACTGAACGGCCTGGTCGAGTTCCTGGAGTAGCCGTTGGCGTTCGTGTTGGCGTGCCCGATCGTCGGGTCCTTCGCCGGGGTGCCGTCCCGTGTGATGGCTGGCGCCGTGCTGAGCGCGTTCGATCATGACTCGAGCCAATTGTTCAAAGACGTCATAGCACTGCGGGCAGCCCATGAGGGCCGATTGGCGGATCTTCGATAAAGTCGCGCCACACTGTGGACAGGACACCGACGTGGCTTGCAGTGGTGTGGCGATGGTCCCAACTTTCTCAAGCATCTTGTTGATCGGCTGTTTGCCAGGGTTGGGAATCCCTGCCTCGTTCGCGTGGGCTTCACACAGGTGCACCTCGCGGTGCTTCCCGTCTGAGATGATGATCTGATGCACAATGGCCGGTCGATTGCAGCGGTCACACTTCATAGAGTCGTCGCTCCGAGCGTCATCGCCGCTAGGGCTCGCTTGATGGCCACGGACTCACGGATGATTGTTTCGGCTGCGTCGAGCGATTGCACCGTCGCGGCATCAGAGGCCGCATGAGCTGGGTCAGGGTGCAATTCGAGGAAGATGGCATCAGCGCCTGCTGCCGCTGCGGCGCGAGCGAGAAGTCCGGCGCGTTCTGGTCGCCCAGCACTTTGGCCGCTTCCGCCGCCTGGTAGTTGGGTCGAGTGCGTGACGTCGAAACAAATTGGCCAGCCCAGTTCGGCCATATCACCGAGCCCGACAAAATCATTGACAAGTCGGTGGTAGCCAAAGAACGTGCCTCGCTCGGTGAGCATGAGTCCCCCGGCGCCCGCTTGCATTGCTTTGTCTGCGGCGAACTGCATTTCGGCTGGGGAGAGGAACTGGCCCTTCTTGATGTTGACCGGTCGTCCCGTGTCACCGCATGCTGCAAGCAGATCGGTTTGTCTGCACAGAAAGGCGGGCACTTGCAGAAGGTCCACGACCTTGGCAACGGCTTGGGCCTGGGTGGGCTCATGGACATCGGTGGTAATGGGGACGTCGTATCGATCTCGAATGGTGCTGAGTCGATCAAGGCCAGCCTCCATGCCTGGGCCTCGTGGGCTAGTCAGACTGGTGCGATTGGCTTTGTCAAAGCTTCCCTTGAAAATCCATGGCACCTTGAGTTCTCCACAGACTGCCTGAAGACGGTCGCAAATTGCCGTCTGGACGGCATCCTCTTCCAAGACGCATGGTCCGGCAATGACGACCAATTCATGGTCTGTGCCGATGGTGATGGGGCCAACGGTGCAGTGAGATGTGGGGTGTGCTGGGGTCATGGGTACAGATTATCGACTCTAGGGCGTGCGGGAAGGGTGATCATGTCGTTTCGCAGGCCCAAACAGGGGGTACTTTGGACTGATTTCGGCGGAATCCAGTGGCATGGCCAGCAGAACTGAAGTCGAGTAGGAGAACAGCCGAAGAACAGTTCAGGTGCCGATGTTCTTCAAATGGAGGCAAGATCAGTATGTCAAGCATGCCACGCGAGCCGGAAGCATTTGCTGAGCAAGTGCTTCAGATGATTCAGCAGGAGTTGCCTAGCGAAACTGTTGAACTGGCCGGTCCCATGGACGTCTTGGTCTCAGGGCGTCACCTCGACCTCAACAACCTCTTTCGCATGGTCCGATGCGAGCCCACCCGAGGCACCCAAATCGTCCGGGAGTTTCTCAGCCGCATCACCGATGGCGAAGCAATGGCTGGCGCGGCCATGCCACTGTCACTGGTGCAGTCTCGCATCATGCCCCGCATTCAACCTGACTCACTCTTTGAACACCTCGACCGTCAGCAGGTAGCGCATACACCGTGGGTGAATGGCACGTCGATCGTCTACGTGATTGACATGCCCCATGTCACGGTGAGCATCACGCTTGAACAGCTTATTCGGTGGGGGTTGGATATTGAAGAGATTGAAGTGTGCGCTCGCCGGAACTTGGCGAGGTACGCACCGTCACTGGAAGTCAAGATCATCGAGTCAAGCGAAGGCGGCCGGGTGGCGCTACTCTCGGCGCAGGACGGCTACGACGCTGCACGCCTACTCATGAATACGCTGCACTCGCGGCTTGCGCCAAAACTCTATGGGGATTTCTACGTCGCGGCCCCGGCAAGAGATATTTTCCTGGCCGTATCGGCTGGTCCAGACACGTTCATTGACCGGGTGAAGCATCGCGTCGATCGCGATTTTGAGCGACTCCCGTATCCGATTACGCCGGACCTCTTCGTCGTGACGCAGGATGGTGTGGCCGGCACCCAGCGAGCCGCCTGACCCTAGATTCACGCTACCCTTCCACGCGTGCTGGTACTCATCGATAATTATGATTCCTTTACGTGGAATCTGGTGCACTGCATCGGCGTGCTGTCGCCGTCGACTCAGGTGCGTGTGATTCGAAACGATGAGTTGTCCGTTGGCGACATTCTCTCGCTTGACCCGAGTCATATTGTGATTTCGCCCGGACCGTGTACGCCGGTGGAGACGGGCGTGTGTCGAGATCTTGTTCGGGAGGCGTCCGGTCAGGTGCCCATTCTGGGTGTGTGCCTTGGGCATCAGGTCATTGGCGATGTGCATGGCATGACCGTCCAGCAGCACGATCGCCCTATGCACGGAAAGATATCCAAGGTTGAACACGATGGTCGGGGCGTCTTTGCAGGCGTGGAAAGTCCCATCGAGGTCATGCGATATCACTCGTTAATCGTCCGACGCGAGACGGTGACCCCAGACTTTGAGATTTCTGCGTGGACACAGGATGATGAAGTCATGGCGTTGCGATGGAAGGGCGGATCGCCCGATGGCCCAGGCCGTCCGATGGTCGGCCTGCAATTTCATCCCGAGAGTTTTATGAGTCCGGCCGGACCCTCGCTGGTGGCGAACTTTCTGCAGTCATGATGTTTGGGGGGTCCCAAGGGAGCAACCCGTTACACTTGGCGGTCATGGAGTGCGATACCACCATCAGCGGTACGGTCAAGGTGCGGGAAGTCAATGGCGATGTCATCATCGTGGAGATTCCTGGATCGACCTACCGCATCGAACTGGCCGGGCAGGCTCAGTCTGGCCAGCGACTTCATGGGTGGATCGATGCCACGGCACTCAAAGTACATATCGCTTCTGGCGGTGGCCGCTTCATTGAGCCCACAAGGGGGGCGCCTCGCATTGTGGCAGGGCATGTGATGTCGATCGATGCGGACCAAGGCACCGCGATGATTCGCAGCGTTCTTCCGGTACACATTCGACTTGAGCAAGTGGACCGAGCCGATCAGATCAGCGTTGGTGATCTGGTGAACTTCTACGTGCGATCGGGCGCGTCGTGGGTCAATTCGCCTTGACGGCGTGCAGTCCATCGACCAAGGCCATGTAGGCGTCCCGGTTCTGGGCGATCGTCTCGGTCGGGCCAAGGAGTTTGATGAAGACCGATCCAACAGGGGCCTCCACCATGGCTACAAGCATGGTGTAGTTCTCTTTGTGCCATCCGCCGCCCATGCCGAGGTATTCGCCTTGCAGTTCGACCAGTGTCACTGGCATTGTTGCAACGGTCAGGTCGGTTACATCGGCCTGCGTGGGAAGATCGCCCGAATAGAACTGGCGTGACCAGCGATCGATGTTGGCGTCGCGGGTATTGCCCGCAGCTTCCGGAAATTGCATGATGACCAGTTCGGCGGGTTCTTCGCCCTCAACGCCGGGCACTTTCCAATTGAGGACCCTCATGGCGTTCTTGGGTGGCTCCCATCGCCACGTTGGATCGGTCGGTCCGCGGAGCCCGACAAAGTCAGCCACGCGTGCATCTGCTGGTGGGGAGGTGAGTGGGGCGTAGGTCGTGCCGGTTGCAGCTGCTTTTTGGCTGTCGCTGAGTGCTCCCAGTCCGCCAGTGGGCCGCGTAGGGGTGGTTGCGGCTGGCTGTGTCGCTCCGGGTGGCGGCGGTGGTGGCGTCGACTGGTTACATGATGTCAACGCAGCGGGTCCCAATACAACGGTGATCGTTGTGGCAATGCCAATTCCCAGTGAGGTATTCATGCCGTCACGATAGCATCTGCAGAGTACGAGGGACCTGCATGACCACGATAGATCTCTTTAATGCGCGAGTCTGGACCGGTGAGGGAGCTAGGGCCGTTCCGTCGGTGGTTCGTATCACGGACGGTCGTGTGCAGGCCATCGATCCGTCCAATGCCTCGCTCCGTGATGGTGTGCGTGCACTGGATGTTGATGATGCGGGCGGCGTAGGCGTCGATGAACCTCGGGCTGAGTACTT
>CAZGFN010000014.1:4042-43938 GCA_964524945.1 uncultured Isosphaeraceae bacterium | reverse complement strand
TCATCTTGAGCGCGACCGTGCGGCGGGGCGACTGCTGCAGGGCCTCGTAGACCACGCCCATGCCGCCCTCGCCGATCACCCGCTTGATGCTGTACTGATCAACCGTGCCGCCGATGAGTGGATCCCGTGACGGCTTCCCGCCAAGCATCGCCTCGGAATCACGACGTGTCGAATCTTCGGGTCCTGGCTGCTCGGCACCCGGGCCTTGATTGGGGGGTTGCTCGGTCATCAAGGTTCTACTGTACCCCGGGCTCGGGGATGTGATTGAAGGGCATCACGTCCGCATGATCTATGTCCAGATAGCGGCGGGCATGTCCAAAACTGGCACCAGTATAAAATGCCTCAATCTCAACAGTCCTTGCTGGTATCGCTGAGATTACAGGGCCCGATTGCGGATATCTTGGCCCTATAGGCCAGCAAAGGAGTTCAGTTCATGCCATGCCTCTTTGTACTTCAGGGCCCCGACGAGGGCACGCTCAAGCAACTAGAGACCAGTATCGATATGACGATTGGTCGAAGCGATGAAGCGACGTTCCAACTCCTTGACGAAAAGACGTCTAGAGTCCATTGCACCGTCACCTCGACTCGGGAGGTGGCTGGCGACTTTGGCGTTGAGGTCACCAAGTGGGTAGTGGCCGACGCTGGCAGTAGCAATGGTACGCAGCTTGGTTCACGGAAATTGCTCGAAGCAACCACGCTCTGCGATGGTGATGTCATGGGTGTTGGCATGACGACCATCGTGTACCTCGAACAGGAATTCGATGACGCAAGGGCGGCCATGAACCACTGCGCCGAGCGAGGCCTTAATGCCGACACGCTCTCTGCTGCTCCGATTCCCATGCACAATCCATCGGAATCTTCGACGCTCAACGACAGTTGACGTGTTGAGAGGGTTTTTATCCCTGCTTCATAGCTGAAAGCATCGCATCTACGCTCGCTTTGGCATCGCCAAAGAGCATGCGGGTGTTCTCATTGAAGAACAGCGGGTTGCCAACGCCAGCGTAGCCGGTGGCCATGCCGCGTTTCATGACGACGACCAAACGACTCTTCCAGACCTGCAGGACTGGCATGCCGGCGATTGGGCTTGTGGGATCGGTTTCGGCGGCCGGGTTGACGATGTCATTGGCACCAATCACAAGCACCACATCGGTGTCGGGAAGATCGTCGTTGATCTCGTCCATCTCCATGACGATGTCATAGGGGACGCCCGCCTCGGCCAGCAGCACATTCATGTGCCCGGGAAGTCGGCCTGCAACTGGATGGATGGCGAATTGCACCGTGACACCTGCGTCGCGGAGATGCTGCGTGACGTCAGCCAGCACGTGCTGAGCCTGCGCGACGGCCATGCCGTAGCCGGGCACGATGACGACCTTCTTGGCCGACTGCATGTGGCCGATGGTGTCGTCTGCAGACATTTCGATGACTTCGCCGGCGACGTCTCCACTACCGGAGGCGACGGTGCCCTCTGCGGCGCCGAACCCTCCAAGGATGACGCTGACAAAGGAGCGGTTCATGCCTCGACACATGATGAAGGACAGAATGGCGCCGCTGCTTCCTACCAACGCGCCAGTGATGATGAGCAGGTCATTGCCCAGCATGAATCCCGCAGCGGCCGCAGCCCAGCCCGAATAGGAGTTGAGCATCGAGACGACCACAGGCATGTCCGCGCCGCCGATGGCCATCACCATGTGAACACCCAGAAGTCCGGTGACGATGGTCGCGAAGAGGAGCAGCAACACGCCCCAGGTATCCACGACGATGGCATTGGTTGACGCATCGACGGCGGTATCGACGAACCAGACACCCAGCAGCACAGTAATGAGTAGCGCGACCAGATTGAGTAGGTGCCGGCCGGGCAACATCAATGGCTTGCCCGACATCTTGCCGTGCAACTTGAGTGCTGCGATGATCGACCCAGTCAGCGTAATGGCACCGACACAGATGCCGATGTAGACCTCGATCTCATGAACGATGGCCTCACCGACCGTATTGAGTCCGGAATGGGGATGCACATAGGACGCGAATCCAACTAGCACCGCCGCAGCGCCCACAAAGGAGTGCAGCAGTGCGACTAGTTGGGGCATCTCAGTCATCTGGACGCGAATGGCCAGCACACCACCAACGATGGCTGCTGGAATCATCGCGACACCAAGGACAACATATCGATCGACGTCTGGGCCGACGATGGCGACCAGCAAGGCCAAGCCCATGCCAATGATGCCGTACCAGGTGCCTCGGGACGCAGTTTCCTGCTTGGACAACCCGGCCAGACTCAAGATGAACAGCACGCCAGCCACGAGGTAGGCGATGGTCGTTAGCGAACCGTCGGAGGTATCCGAAGCGGATGCGAGCAATGCCATAGTGTTCATTGACGAGTGCACCAGCTATCTCCTGAACATCGCCAGCATGCGTCGTGTGACGAGAAAACCACCGGCGATGTTGATTGTTGCGAAGAACACGGCGATGGCACCAAGTGCGATGGCGGCGGATGTCGCCCCTTCCGACAGGTGCAGCAGGCCGCCGAGAATAATGATGCCACTGATGGCATTGGTGACACTCATGAGTGGTGTATGCAGTGCCGGAGAGACGCTCCACACAACTTGCCATCCCACGAAACAGGCGAGAACGAAGACGGTGAAGTGGGTCGTGAAGGAGGTCGGCGCCCAGAGCCCGATGACGAGGAGAAAGAGCAGCCCTGCAATGGCACCGATCAATGTCCAGAGCGACCGCATCGCCGCTTTGCTTGAGGCCTCCGCCGTGAGGTCGACAGAGGACTTGGAATCGGGTCGCTTTCCAAAGTCTTTCGAGTAGTCGATGCCTGTCGAAGGTGCCTTGGGTGCTGGCGGTGGCCAGGTAATCTCGCCCTTGTCGGTGATGAGCGCGCCTCGCACGACTTCGTTTTGGAGGTCGACGTGAAATCCATCGCCGCCGCCCATTTCGTCGAGCATGGCTGCCATGGCATTTCCGTACAGTCGGCTCGACAACGACGCCATGCGGCTTGGATAGTCGGTGTAGCCGATGATTGTCACGCCATGGTGGCGGACAATCGTGTCGAGTTGCGTCAAGGCGCAGTTGCCGCCACGCTCTGCGGCGAGATCCACGATGACGGATCCTTCCTTCATCGTTTCGACCATGCCTGATGTAATCAGCGTGGGTGCGTCGCGTCCGGGGATCATCGCGGTACACACGATGATGTCGACATCGATGGCTTGCTCGGCGAACATCTTCATTTCGGCTTCGAGGAAGGATTTGCTCATCACTTTGGCGTAGCCACCTTCGCCTTCGCCACTTTCGTCGAACTCAAGGACGAGGAATTCGGCCCCGAGGCTTTCAACTTGTTCTTTGACCGCCAATCGCGTGTCGAAGGCGCGGACGATGGCGCCCAGGCCCTTAGCGGCTGTCACCGCCGACAAGCCAGCGACACCGCCACCAATGACCAATACCTTGGCGGGTTCAACGCGACCTGCGGCGGTCATTTGCCCAGCAAAGAACCGCCCAAAGTGATTCGCAGCTTCAACGATGGCCCGATAGCCCGCGATGTTGGCCATCGCGCTGAGGACATCGAGTTTCTGAGCACGGCTAATGCGAGGGACGCAATCCATTGCGATGGTCGTCACAGAGTGCGCGGCCAGCGCCGCAACAAGTTCTTCGTGTTCGGCTGGAGCCAGCATGGTCAGCAGTGTGCTGTTTGGGCGGCACAGTTCGACCTGGGCAGAACTGGGCGGCCCAATCATGGTGATGACGTCGCAGGCAAAGACTTCGGCGGCGTCATGGGTGATCTTGGCCCCGGCGGCCAAGTAGGTGGCATCTGGGCAGTCGGCCTGCGCACCAGCGCCAGCCTCTACGACGATTTCGAAGCCAACTTTGCGGAGGCGTTCGATCGTTCGAGGAACAATCGCGACGCGACGCTCTTGGGGGGAAGCTTCGCGGGGGATGCCAAGTTTCATGGTTGCTAGGCTCTCCGACGGTGGACCGACCAGCGATGGTCGGCGAGTGGGTGATCATAGTGACCGGCATGCCCTTTGTGGGGGGTTTGGGCCGCAGCACTGGGGCATCAATTGTTCCAAATTTCAAAAATATGTAGCCCTTGGAAGATCTGCTTGACGCATACCACTGTGGTGTCCGGGGTGGGGGTGGCTTTGGGTGCTTGGGGGTGTCTCAGGGCACCGATGGTGAGGTGCACATTCAAGCGAAGGGCGTATGGGTATTGGTATTGGGTGTAATCGGCTCGGATCTCAATATGAACTGGCCCCTCGCTCCAATATGATGGTCGGTGATAGAGAGGACCTCCCGATGTCTATGCCACTTCATTGGCCTTGTATTGGATCGCTCATGCTTCGCACCCTCTCCTTGGGGGCTTTGTTGCTGGCCGTTCAGACGGTCGATGGGCACGACTACACGCCCCACTGGGTTGCGACCGAGGCCGGAATATCGGTTCGAGTGGATGGCACGCTGGAGGTCAGGGGTACTGGCCGGGCCGTAGTGGTCGTGGAAGTGCTCAATCTCACGGATGGTCCCGGGCGGCTCTTGAGCGTGGTATTGACTCGTAATGGTCAGAATGTCACGATTGACGGTACGGGGGCGGGCCTCCTACCAATGGCATCCAACGTGCAGGCTTGGCGCACTGCTCAGCGGGCCATGGAGGCGATGATGACGTCGCCTCAAAGTGTGCGGTCACTGCTCGAAGTGCAAGCGGATTCACTCGAGGCAATCCGACTGGCCACCTCACGGCGAGTGCTTGAACCGGGCACGGATCTCTCCGGCGAGTGGACTGTGGACGTCGCCTACGAACTGGATCAGGAACTGTGTGCCCAGTCCATTCCGGTGGCGATGCACCGTTGGCCCGTTTTGCCCCGTGGCGATGCTGTGGCAGAGCGATGGGCGTGGCAGGCCGACAGCGCGACGTGGCAATTGGTTCAGGGTACGCCACGCACGCGCGGCGCCACACTGTGGCGAGCAGGGGACCAACATCTGCATACAACGTGGTCGCTCGATGCGCATGTGCTTGACGGCACTGAAGAAGGGCCTGCTGGATATGCCGACGCCGCTCGCGCCAAGGATCTTGACTGGATCATGATTACTGATCACTCCAATATTCACGCGTGGTGGTTTGGAGAGTGGTTCTTCACGCCCGAGCAGCATGAGAGTGCTCGTCTGGAAGCGGCGCAGTATCGAAGTAACGAGGGTTGGCCAGTTCTTTACAGTCAAGAGATGGGGCTCGGGCAGACTGGATTCTGGGATCTTCCGTCACACATGCTTGTTTACCCACTGGATACATTTGATGCGCCCTACTTGGAGAATCCATCGGAGGGGCTGATTTTCGGTCATGCCCAGTGCGAGCCGGAGCAGACCATCATTGATCGCATCAACAGCAATGGATGCTATGGATTCATCGCCCATCCCTTCGAGGAAGGTTCGATGTCATATTCGATGTGGGATTGGGGCAATGGCGCGACGGGGTGGGCGGGACTGGAGTTGTGGTCCAATGCTGCGGGCGAATTTCATGAATCCGATGTCTTGTCTTTGAACAAGTGGCACACGTTGTTGGCGGATATTGCGCCACCTTGGGCCGGGCAACTGGCCGATCGACCTGGGTGGCCTACACGCGCCCCAATTGGCGTGGGCAACAGCGACGCGCATACCGCGGGCGCTATTGGGAATGTCTTTACCTACGCGCGGGTTGGTGATGTGACGCCTAGCACGCTGCGAGAGGCATTCCTGAGCGGTCGCTGTGTAGCATCTGACGGACCACTGATCACCATCGATGTCAATGGCGCGGGGATTGGGGAGGTTGCGGTGCTGATGGAAGGGCGAGGACTGGCTGTGGTGCGTTTGGAGACCACCGAAGAGTTTGGACCCGTCAACGACTACACATTCGTGTTGGAAGCGGACGGCGAAGTAATCGCAGACTTTCCTGTTGCAGACGCTTCTGGATATGCCGTGGAATACGTTATTGAAACGTTCGATCAATTTGATGGCGGGACTTACTTGACAGCGTGGGCGCAGCGATCGGACCTGTCCCGTTTGGCCCTGACCAATCCGGTGTGGATGCAATCATCCATCGAGTGTGACGTCAACGGAGATGGTGTTGTGGGCATCGATGATCTGCTGGCCATCGTTGCTGCGTGGGGGCCATGTGAAGGTTGCACGGCGGACATCAACTGGAATGGCATTGTCGATGTCAACGACTTGCTGGCGACGCTGGCGGCCTATGGCAATTGAGGGCGGCTAGTCGAAGATCAACGTTAGCCAGGCCAGACAGACCACCAGATGCACAGCGCCCTGCAGGATGTTGGTGCGACCACTGGCGAAGGTGACGCTCGCGAGCAAGAGGGTCAGGATGAGCAGGACTTCCTCTTGCGGGGGCAGCCCGAGTAGAACATGAAGTCCAGTTGCCATTCCCACGATGAGCACCGCGGGAATGGTCAGCCCGATCGTCGCCAGTGCTGACCCAAGGCAGATGTTGACTCCACGCTGGAGTTGGTTCTGCATCGCCGATCGCACCGCGGCCACGCCTTCGGGGGTTAAGACGAGGATGGCGACGACCACACCAGCCAGAGCCGGGGGCGCTTGTAGCGACTCGACTCCCACATCCATCAGGATGGCAAGCTTCTTGCTCAGCAGCACGACGGGAATCATCGTGGCAATCAGGAGTACGGCATGGAAGGGCACTGTACGCATACTCGCCGGTGGATCGTGAGCGTTCACCACGTCCATATCGAAGTCACTGTCGGTTGAGGGTTGGGTGAAGTGGTGTCGATGTCGCATGGTTTGGACACCCAAGAACACGACGTACAACGCACTGCACATGGCGATGAGAAAGATAGACATGAGCAACGAAACTGAGGCGTCGCTCGTGGAGGTTGTGTATCGAGGCAGAATCAAGCCAAGAATCGCCAGGGGGATGATGACCGACAGGTAGGCGTTGGCGCCGCGGAGGTTGAAGGACTGTTCGTGGTGCTTGAGCCCACCGACGAGGAGTGTGATGCCCACGAGACCATTCATGACCAGCATCAATACGGCGAACATGGTGTCGCGGCCCAATTCTGGGTTGACATCGCCCGTCAGCATGACCGTGGCAATCATCGTGACTTCGATGCCGATTACGGCAATGGTCAAGATGATTGTGCCTAGCGGCTCGCCCAGCAGGATGGCCAGGCAGTCCGCGTGGCGAACTACCGAGAAGGCTGACCAGAGAATGAGCAGGAAGAGCACCCCAAAAAGGATGGATGATCGCACCGGGGCTGCTGCGGGGTCGGCGAACCAAGAGGGGACCACCAGCCACATCACCGCCGTGGCCACGAGGCCCAACAGGAGGGGTAATTCGGTTCGCCAAGGAGATAGTGGGGCAGCATTCGGGGTCATGGATCGTGACCATACCCACTCATACATCTGTGAGAGGGGCCTGAGAGGGCCCAAGGCGGTCTTGGCGAACGATCGCTGAGAATGCTCGGGATCCAATGTGGTTCATTGGTCGTATGGGAATTATGTTGGTAGTGTTAAATTTTATGGTTCTGACCCCGATGACAGCAATTCAACCTGACATGAGTGAGGAGTACTCCATGTTGCGACTGACCGCTCTAGCGGTACTGATGGCCTCTGGGCTGGCACTGGCCGGCACCGGCGATTCGATCAGTAAACCCGGAAACACTGGAAGTGATGAGGCGACGACGTCGCCACTGCGAATCCTGCTGGAAGCAGTTCCCGGCACTCGTGTGCACTGGACTGTCGATCAGCGGATCGATCGTATTTATGGCAAGATTCTGGTGACCGGTGGCTCCGCTCGCGACTCCGCCGATCGCTTTGCCGATCAGTACAGCGGCATCTGGGGCGTGGAATCGGGCGATTTGGAAGCTGGCGGCGTGCTTCCCAGCGGTATTGTTGAGCAGCCTCTCATGTACGACGCGGCCAGCGACACGTACAAATTCACCGCGGTGTACTTCAACCAACAGTCCGGTGCCTTCCCAGTCTTTGCCAGTCGACTGTGCGTCCTGACTCGCAATATCAGCGATCACGGCGCAGTCATGGCAACAGCTGATCTTCGCAATCTCGGTGCGTTTCAGGCACAGCAACCAGCAGCCACGCTCACCAGCGATGAGCGCATGACGCAGTTGGCCAAGACCTTTCTGCTTGATGACTCTGCTGTCATTGAATCCAGCCCACGGACTGTCGTGTTTGCTGGATATGACAACGAGCCCCACACGCCGGTCATGGCGGTCGAGTTCGTCGCGGTTGCCGGTGGGATTTCAAACATCGATACGTATCAGAAGCGACGATTTGTCGTCGATGCGCAGAGCGGCGCTGTGCTGTACGACGAGAACATGATTCTCTCGTGCACACCAACCCAAACGCGACTGGGTGCCTTGGTGGCCGCTTCGCTTGGAGAAGTCACTGGCCAAGTCAGTGCCAACACCACCGCATCGACGCGAGCCGATGCCTGCGATCCGGAATTCCTCTCGAGTTTGCCATACGCGGCGGTCACGGCAAATGGCACGACCGTCTATGCCGATGCTTCAGGAAACTTTGTCCATCCCCATAGTGGCGGCAACACCTCTTTTGGCGGCACGCTTGGCGGCCAGTGGTTCAGTATGAACAATCAAGCTGGCAGCACCACCTCAGCATCGACCTCCGGTTCTTCTGGTGACTATGTGAGCATTACCTACAACCCCTCGCCATCAGAGTTGGTGACGGCTCAGACCAATGCGTACAAGGAATCCAACCTGATTCGTGACATGGTGCTTGTGTCGAATCCCTCCTATCCGACGATCACCAACCAGACCGGTTGGCCAATCAATGTCAACATCGGTGACACGTGCAACGCGTACTACGACTACTCATCGATCAACTTCTATCAGGCTGGTGGTAGTTGTAACAACACCGCCTTCTCGGTCGTGGTGCACCATGAGTACGGTCACCACCTCGTCTCCGAGGCCGGATCCGGGCAAGGCGAGTATGGCGAGGGCATGGGCGACGTCATGGCTGTCGTGATGACCGGCGACAGCAAACTCGCTCGAGGTTTCTATGCAAGCGACTGCGAAAACGGTATTCGTAACGCTGACAACAGCTGCCAGTATTCCACATCGTGTTCAACGTGTGGCAGTGCGATTCACGCCTGTGGCCAATTGATCTCGGGCTGCGTCTGGGATGTCTGGGGCAACCTGATTGTCTCGGTCCCACTTCAGGCTGAACAGATCATTCGCGACCTGACTGTCAACAGCATGCTGCTTCACAGTGGCACGAGTATCAACGATTCGATCGTCATCGATTACATCATGCTTGATGATGATGATGGCAACATCGACAACGGTTCACCACATTACGCCGACATCGCCGCGGGCTTTGGTGCTCACGGACTTAATGCGCCAGCACTGGCGCTGCTGTCCATCACGGCGCCAGACGGCTTGCCCGATTACGTCTCCCCCCAAGGAACGTCCACTGTTCGGATCAACGTGTCGAACTTGTCCGGTCAGTTTGATGAGGGCTCCGCTCGCATCTTCGTCGGGCAGAACGGAAGCTTCGATCAGTTTGAACTCGATCCAGATGGTGGCGATCTACTGGCTCACTTCCCAGCAGCACTCTGTGGCGATGGGCTTCAGTACTACTTCGCAGCAGGTACCACCAACGGCCAGACCGTGTACTGGCCAGGCGATGCACCATCGATGGTGCACAGCGTCATCGCTGCCAACGGTCCTCCGCTGGTGATCTACGAAGAGAACTTCCAGACCAATGGCGGGTTTGCTGCCGGCGGCAGCGCCGCAGACGGCGCATGGACTCATGGAATACCAGTCAACTGTGACCGCGGTGATCCTCCGACCGACTACGACGGCAACAACGCTTGCTGGTTGACGGACAACAGTTCGAGCAACAGTTGCAATAGCGATGTTGATGATGGCACTGTGTACATCACCTCGCCAGCGATGGATGCGTCCGAGCCGGGCCTGCAACTGTGCTACGCCCGCTGGTTTAGCAACGATTACGGCGCCTCGCCCTACACCGACACGCTGGTCGTGCAGGTTTCTGACGATGACGGCGCCACTTGGATGATGCTTGAAACGGTCGGCCCAGCTGGAGACGAAGTCTCTGGTGGTTGGTACGACGTATGCCACACGCTCTCGGCAGTTAGTGGCTTTGAGCCGACCACCGCGATGCGACTTCGCGTCACGACGTCAGATGGTTCCAGCAATGGGTCCGTGGTTGAAGCGGCTCTTGATGCGGTCTCACTGTCGAAGGCGGACTGTGAAGAGGATCCGTGTCTTGGCGACTTGAACGGTGACGGTGTCATCAATGTCGACGATGTACTCACTGCGGTTGCTGCGTTTGGCAGTGGTGACGGTGGCGATGCCGACGGCGATGGTGATACGGATGTGGACGACCTGCTGGCACTGATGGCTGGCTGGGGCCCATGTCCCTGATCTCTTCGATTACTCCACGGTGATAATCGAACGCCCCGGCATCTTGCCGGGGCGTTCGTCATTTGGTGGCGTGCCAGAGCCCATCGGTCGGTGGCAGCAGAGGCCTGTCGGGGCGACCTTTGCCAGGAGTTCTCGGCGGTGCCGCTAGAACGCGAGTCTCTGTGATAGTTGGAGGCGTAACGGGGCGGCTGCTGAAGTAGTCTGTGTCCTCAAGCGGGGTTGTCGCCATGGACACGATGGCGTCACGGCCATCGACTGCCTCGCCAAAGGCGCAGTACAGACCATCGAGCCTGGCGCACTCTTGGCGATCCAGCGCGATGAACCATTGCGAACCGGCGGAGTCGGGATCGTTGGCGCGGGCCATCGAGATCACCCCGAAGGCATGGCCGAGCGTAGAGGGTTCCAGTGGAAGCCACCAACCTGGACCGCCGCTGCCAGTGCCAGTTGGGTCACCGCCTTGTACGACAAATGGTCGGCCATTACGCCCTGTGGGAATGATGCGATGGGCGATGGTGTCGTCATAGAAATGGCGACTGGCTAGAAGAAGGAAATTGCGTGTGGTATGAGGCGCGGCATCTTCACGCAGATCGATGCGCACCGTGCCGTGATCGGTGACCATCTCGACATCGACTTCACTGTGTATCCACCAACCGCTGCGAACCACCGCCTCGTCGCGGGGTACAGAGGTTGGCGTGGCGGCGCCTTCGGTGTGCCCGGCACCAGCGGGAAGATCGTCACGGTCATCGGTGCCCTCGTCCTGCCACCCGACGATCGTCGTCCATGTACCACGCACATCATCGTTGCGTTCTTCAACAATGGGCACTCGCCGTGACAGCGCAGGTTCGATTACCAGTGACGCCCCAATGGGCACATTCTTACCACCAATCATCTGCAGGTAGGCCGCTTCGTCTAGGGTGCAAATAACTGGGAATGCCTCGAGCGCATCGAACTGTCCGACAGTGGCGGGAATTGGATCTCCCAGTGGGGTGCCATTGTGGGTCATCAGGACCAGTGTGGCCTCAGGAATATCCCGCAGCACATCTACGGCAATCGTTCCATGGGTGGGTGTCCATGGTTTTGGAACTTGAATGGGCTGGTATGGGATGCCCAGGGCGGTCAGCAGGATGGCGAGGTGCATTGGCATGTGCAGGCTCCGTGGGCAGTTCTTAGAGGGGTCACGTCGAACGCGAAGCATTGACGCCATAGGCAGCCTATCCACTGGTGTCATAGTTGCCTTTCTTGCTCTGTCATTGCGTATTGAACTCAGGATGCCTTCGGCGTTGATGATCTGTTCCGGATCATCGTGTCCTAATTGGGGATGATTGGGAACGATGAGAGACTCTGGCATCCTGCCAAACAATCAAAACGGGGAATCACTGTTTCCAATCAGAGCAGACGTCGAGTAGTCTCAGGGGCTAATGATGTTCAGTCCTGTCATTTTGGTGCTGGCGATGGTGTCGTCGCAGCCACACATTGAGCACGCGGTGTTCGATGGGGTGCAGCGTGGCACTTTGCCGCCGGTTCGTGTGGAGCGACCGCTGTCTGCCCAATCGGCGGATGGTTCGGTGGTTCAGGCCGATGAGCCTCGATGGGGCCCAACACGCGCCGTGTGTTCGATGCCAGACTGGACCCACGCGTGGGAAACCCCCGGTTCGATTCGGGTGTTGATCTCGGGCGTCGAGCGAGATGGCCGAACACCAGTGCTTGTGGCGATCAATAGTCAGACGCTCAAACTATCACTCTTTTCCGGCGACATTGCCACTGGACCTGAGTTTGAATGGAACCTCCTGCGGGGCGATGACAGTCAACGCATGGACTTGCTAGCAAACCACCCGCTTCGGCGTGATGATCAGATCTTTACAGTTCGTTCTGGTTGCATGTTGCCAGGCTGTGTGTTGCTGCATTGCGACCGTTCGTTTCTAGCCGATGGTGAGTGGATTTCTGAGGGCATCAGCGTCTTTGCTTTGCAGCAACATGCAAGCGGCTGGTCACTTGAACATGTGTCGGACGGCCCGCGAATCGGAGACGGAACACAGTGCCTCGGCCTTCCACGGGGCTGGGTGTCATCGATGCAAAACTATTATCCGGTTCCTTCTGAAGGTCAGATGACCGAAGCGTTTATTCCATATGTCGATTATCTGAATCACCGCGGTGGACAGCTTGCTGATGGCGGCCAGTGTTTTTTGCTCAAGGCGATTCGCGACGATGTGACCGATTCGCCATGGTCCTTCGAAGGACCAGTGTTGTTGCACGAGTTCTCAGATGTTGAACGTCAACATGCGCATGCGGCCGCGTGGACGCCCAATGGCGTACTGCTGGCCGTCGGGGATGGTTCAAATGCCGACGTTAGATTGTTTACATGTGACGACTGGTCGAACTGGACGGATCTCGATCAATGGACAACGCATATTGGAATGCATGGCGAGCCCCACCCGGATGGCAGTGGATCGATAATCAACGCCAACCAATTCTGGGCGGCCTGTCCAGGATCAGAACCCAATAAAGTGCTCATCGGCGGTGACAATGTGTCTACAGCGGTGATGTCTGTTGAAGTTCCTGCGGACCCTCTGGATGGCCTTCGCTTTGATCGTTTATGGGGCCGACAATTTGGATCACCTTCGGATGATGGCCAGTTGCAGACGACGTGCTCCTGCCTTGTGGTGGATCGCCCTGAACACGGCGGCCCCGTGCTTGCTCGGGTGAATCGCGAGGGCGGTTCATTCAACGAGCAGCACGCAAGAATTCTGCTGAGCGAGGATCGTGAGCACTTTGCCACGGTGGCACGAATGACCGATGGGGCCATCGATTCTTCGCCAATGACGATCATGGGAAATACCATTGTGCAGGGTCGTTTCCTCCCCAACGATCAACGTGGAATCTGGTCGATGACATTGCCACAGGACATGCAGATTGGTCGCGGCTTGCAGGCGGCGCCCGGCGGGACAGATCTCCTTCGTGGCGGCGGTGCAGTCATCTCGCCAGGAAGCGGAACCACCGTCGAGTCAGTCGTTCGAACTAGCGATCCGGACGCACTGCCAGTTGCGTCGGCGCCTGGAGTTGGAGAGGTGTGGCGATTGTCGCGGGGCGCGGAAAACGAATCGACCATTGCGACGATCGAACTTCCGCTCACCCAAGATGATTGCGATGGACGGACGCTTCTTGCCAGAACGTGGATGTGCAACCTTTCGTCGGGGATGCTCTCGGTCAAGCAACAATTCAAGCACGGTGACCAGAAATCGACCCGCCGCGCCAAGATTGTCACGGAACGATCGTGGGTTCCTGTTCCAATCATGACCCACATTGATGACTTCCTTCCAGGCGCGTGCCCATCATTGAAGATCATTGCGACGAGCGTTGGTCAGGATGGAGGGGAAATCGATCTACTGATGACCATAGATGGACTGTTTATAGACTCGATGGGGACGTGGCGGCCACTGGATGATGCGGCCCCGGCGACGCTCCCCAGCGAGCGAGTTGTTCTTCCGCTTGTGGATGTTGGCGATCGGTGGACCATTGAATTGGACCTCTTGCTTCCTGAAACGGGTATCGATCGGGGGTTGGGAAGTCGGCTCGACACATTTGAAGTAGCGGTCATCATGCTCAAGAACGGTGATGAGGTGCATGTGTCGCTGAAGCCCGCCGCACGAGAAGCGAGGCTAGAACTCATTCGTGACGGCGAGGTAATTGCCAATGTCAGTCATGCGGGGGTGTCTCTAGAGCGACTTGACACTGTGCAGCTTCGTATCTCAGGCGGGCCAAGCAGACTTGGATTTGAGGTTCGCAGTGGCGGCGCAGCGACCACGCGTGTGGCTGCGATGCCCGGTGTGGCCGCAGTTGTGTCCGGGCGCCCGGTCTCGGTGCGGCTGGGCAACAAAACCAGTGAACTCCAGACTCCTTTGGAATGCCACCGAGTATCGATTCGTGGTGAACTGCATCCAATGACGCTTGGATTCACGTCCAATTACGATGCCAATCTTCCAACGTGCGAGGCGGATTTGACTGGCGACGGCCTGGTGTCTGTCGATGACCTGCTTATTGTGGTGCTGACCTGGGGACCATGCGACGACAGCCCGTGTGTGGCCGACATTGATCAAAACGGTTTTATTGATACAACCGACTTGCTGATCGTGTTGGATAATTGGGGTCCCTGCGACGTGCCAGGTTGATCAAGTCCAGACGGCGATGAGCATCAGCAGGTCGTCGACACCAACGAATCCATCTTGATTGAGGTCTTCCGAGCATTCTTGGCATGGCCCCCATGCAGCGAGGACTGCAAGCAGGTCATTGGTGTTGACGACGCCATCGCCATTCACATCGCCCGGCATGCCGTGTTCGTGCACGGTGTCGAGCGTGCCATCGGTAGTCGAACTGACTGACGCGGTGCTGGGTATGAGTGTGAGTAGGACGTTGGCAATGCTTCCTGGAGGAAGGATCGTTGGTAGTTCCAGAGGGATCGTCGGAAGGGGTTCGGCGGGGAGATCGCCAGTTTCGTCGATGGCTACCGACAGCATCGGGATGAACGTGTCTTGGGTGACACCAGATTGATGCACGCCATGGAGACTGATAACGATAGGGAATTGCAATGGGATATCGCTGGTCGCCTCGGTGCTGATGAGCAAGTCCAACATGGCTGGCACGGCGACGATGACATCATGCGCCCCGTCTTGACCATCAACGGGTGTGGCAACACCAATGCCAATGGCAGCCTGCGTGAGCGATGCCGCAGTGATCGTGGCCTCGCCCATTGGGATTTCAATAGGAATGCCGCCTACAAACAAAGAGTCGGGCGCGAATGTCCGGAATGTTTCGTACAGAACAGTGACAGTTAGGGCGGCGGACGCGATCTCCTCGGGAAGGATGTCGCATTGAAAATCCGAGATGGTGGCTGTGCTGGTCTTGGGGTTAAGTTCGAGATCAAGCGATCCAGCTGGAACGCTTTGGAAGTTGAAGTTGACGGCCAGATCCATTTCCAACGGGATTGGATTGTTGCCACTGCCACCCCACACTCCCGGACGGGTCTGGGTGCCGCCTGGGTTGCTTTCTGCATCCCAATCACCAATGAGGTTGCCAACAAACGTTGCGCCCACGACGCCAGCGGTCTGCAGGTTCGAGGCGTTGGTTAGCGTGAATTCGTCTGCAGCGGCGGTACCTAGGCAGATGCTTGTGAACGCGGCGACAATGACTCTCATCTCAATTTCTCGCTTCGTGGGGTATGTGGCGGGCTGTCAAGGCCTAGTGTGGCACAATGCCGGACCAAATCCAACCCATATCCTGATGATCGGTTGACGGAATGAGGGGAAGGAGCCAATACTATGGGGTCTTGGATGTTTCTATTGTCCACTTAGGAGGCTGAAGCCATGCGTATCTGTGCCATTGCCATGATGACCCTATCTCTCTCTATTGGAGCCATGACTGGCTGCGACAACTCGGCCAAGTCCGGCACCCTGATCGGCGCTGGCAGCGGGGCACTCCTTGGACAGGCCATCGGTGGCAACACGAAGGGCACCTTGATTGGGGCTGGTGCCGGCGCGCTCGGTGGCTACATCATCGGCAACGAGATGGATAAGGACCGTGCGAAGAAAGAGCAACAGGCTCGTGAGGCTCGTGCCAACAATCCGACCTACCAACAGAATCAACACACCGATCAATTGAATGCCGAGAACGAACGCCTCCGCGCCGAGATCGAGAACGAGCGACTTCGTCAACAACTCGAAGCCCAGCGTGGCGACGAGTAGCATCGGCTCACGCCATTAGGCTCGAGCGACCACCACGCTCTTGAGATTTGTGAATTCATGAAGCCCCGCTGCGCCCAGTTCGCGGCCAAACCCACTGTCATAAATGCCGCCAAACGGAACCCGTGGGTCGCTTCGGGTAAAGTCGTTGACGGCGAGACACCCCGCGTGCATGTGGTTGGCGGCGATGTCTTCGCCACGATCGCGGTCGCTGGTGAAGATTGAACCGGCCAGGCCGAACCGAGTGTCAGCCGCCAATTCCAGCGCGTCGTGGATATCCCGGGCACGAACGAGGCAGGCCACTGGGCCGAAAATTTCTTCATCAAAGGCTGGCATGCCAGGTGTGACGTCTTCGAGCATCGTCGCCGGGTACCACCATCCCGCTTGCGTTGGTACATGCCCACCAAGCACCAGTCGAGCACCCGCATCAATGCTGGCGCACACCTGCCCGTGCAAGGCGTCGCGAAGATCCGCTCGCGCCATCGGACCCAGTGCCGACTCTGGGTCCAGAGGCGATTGCATCTTGATGCCCTCAAGTTTGGCAAGCACCCCGTCGCGAAATTGATCGTAGACATCGTCCACCACGATGAAACGTTTAATGGCGATGCAGACCTGGCCACAATTGAGCATGCGGCTGGCCACACATCGGTCAACGGCCAGATCGACATCGGCATCGGCCAGCACAACGCCCGGATCGCTTCCGCCCAGTTCCAGCACGCACTTCTTGAGATGCTGGCCAGCTTGGGCAGCGACGGCCGCGCCGGCATGATCGCTTCCAGTCAGGGTGACACCACGGACATGTCGATGGGCAACCACGGCCGGGGAGTCGGCCACATCGATGGGCAGATCGACAAAGAGTCCCTCTGGCGCGGAGGCTCGTTGGAATATTTCGGTGATGTCTGCTGCGCATCCAAAGACATTAGGTGCGTGCTTGAGCACCATTGCATTACCCGCCATGAGATTTGGAGCAGCGGCTCGGAACACTTGCCATAACGGAAAATTCCAAGGCATGATCGCGTAGAGCACGCCCAGAGGACGTCGCACGAGTCGTACGTCGGCGGTGTCGATGTCATAGTGTTCATCCGCGAGCAGCGACTCGGTGTTTTGGGCGTACCAGCGGCATACCCAAGCGCACTTATCGACTTCGGCCAACGACTCGGTGATGGGCTTGCCCATTTCCTGAGTGATTCTTGTCGCCCAGCGATTTCGATCTTCATCCAAGATGGACGCGGCCTGCAGGAGCACTGCTCCGCGGTCGCTCAATGATGCGCCGCTCCATTGGCCCCACGCGGCGTTGGAAGCATCAATTCGCCGCATCGCTTCGCGCGCATCAATTCCGGAGTGGTGGCGAACAGTTTCTTCCGTGGCCGGATTGATGATCGGGAAGTCGCGGGTCATGTGAGATTCAGCTTGTCACGTGCACGTTTGATCGCTTGAGCCACAACTATACCCTCCCAGCGGCTTGCACAAGCAGATAGCGCACTGGTGGGGTCTTGGATAGAGTTGCAGCAGCTGTCATGATGAAATTCCTTGGTGGAAGTCGACAGCAAATCCAGTTGTCAGCATCGGCGGCGTGCGATGCCCAGTCCTGCTAGCACTATGAAACTTGCAGGTGCGGGAATGAGGGGAAGGCTCGGCGGAATGGCCGAGTAGTCATCGTTGAAGCCGTTGTACCAGCCCGAGATATTCCCATCAGCGAGGTCGGCCAGGTCCACGCTGGTCGTTGTATCGGACCAGTTGGGGCCACCGTCGGCAATGGTTCCGCTTGAGTGCGCCCAGTACAAGCTTGGGTCACCGGCGGAGCTTCCATAGTGAAAGTTGTCGGCGAAGATGCCCGTGCCCCAGTCGGTCCACTCATATTCAATTCCGATGGACTCCAATGCCAACAACATGTCGTGTACGGTGGCCTGGCCATTCCAAGAGTATGAAAAGGCATAGACGGGATAGTTCGTTGCCGAGAAGTCGATGACGGCATAGGCGGTGTTCTCGCCAGTGCCAACACTCGCGGTGAGATCAAGAACCAAGTCGGCCGACGCGGTGCTGAGTAGTGACGCTGACGCAATAAGTGCAAGAATACGCATTTAAAAAACCTCTCCAACCCGTGCATGGCGGGTGCGGACAGGGCAATGAGGCAGGTCTTCCGGCTGTGACCCCAAATCCCAATCGGCCTTTCCGCCTCGCATTGAGACAGTGACGTTGATCGAGTGTCCGTTCATATGAACGGGGGCCGTACGGCGGCGGCACCGCAGTGGACTCACGCTGAATCGATCAGCGTTCCCACACTTCCCTCTTGGCCACCTCTCGGGACACGCGTCTTGAGCAGGCGGAACCTCTTGCCACGGTCGAGGATATCACTTCGACGATTAGGCCAATCAACTACCCGCGTACTTTTGTCGATACTTATCGCGAAGTTGTGTTTGACGGGTACTCAGGTCGATGGGCCGGCCGTCGATCCAGGCGTGCTTCACCTCGCTTCGCACCTGCAGTGGGTCACCGGTGGTCACAATGATGGTGGCGGACTTGCCGAGCTCGAGGCTTCCAAGTTGGTCGCCAACGCCGATGATCGTGGCGGCATCAATAGTGATGGCGGCAAGCCCCTCCTCTGGCGTGAGGCCGTTGGCCACCGCCGTAGCGGCGTGGTGGGGGAGGTTGCGAAGGTGTGCGGGCCGATCGCGTGGGGCAATGCAGAACTGCACGCCTTTATCACGCAGTCGCGCCGGAAGCGAATGGGGTTCGCTCGGGTCGCGGTGCCTCGCGGCGGGATAGCGATGCACACCCCGAACGATGACCGGTACGTCTTCACGCACGAGAAGTGTTGCGACTTCGTCGGCCTCCTCGCCACCGAGGATGACAGGGTCAAGTCCGCGCTGACGTGCCCACGCCACGGCGGTACCGATTTGTCCAACGGTCGATGCCTTGATGATGACTGGCATCGTGCCAGCGAGCGCCCCTCGCATGGCCTCGTAGCGACTATCTGGCGGTAGTGTTGCATCCGCATCGCATGCGGCGAGATAGGCCTCCGCTTCGGTGAAGTAGTCATCGATTTCGGCGATCTGTTTTTCAGCACTTGAACCGCCACCACCGCTGCCGCCGCCGCGGCGACCAAAGCTGCGTCGTTCGACCGAAGGCCATTCAATAATCAGAGCAGACGATGGGTTGATCGCAAGGTCTTCCCAGTCCCACCCATCGAGTCGAATCACCGCAGCCTGACCAGGAAGTCGCCCGCCGTCGGGTCGAACCAAGGCCGTGAGAATGCCGGCATTACGAGTGACGGGAATCAGATCACTGTCGGGATTGATCGCGACGACCACCTTGGCTTCGGGGGTGTACGAGCCTTGTTCGTCGTGGTCATGCGTGACATCCACCTGCCCGGTTTCAATCAGGCCAAGAATCGAATCGGCTGCGACCAGTCCGGGATACACATGGTGCCCATCGAGGTCAATGACATTGGCGCCGTCGATGCTTGGCGGATCGCCGCTACCCATCAACGTAATTCGGCCATCCTCAAAGGCGATCCACCCGTTGACCAGCGGAGGTGATGTCACCGGGTGAACGGTGGTATTGGTTAGCAGGATCGGGGACTTCGATGCGGTGCCGGGAATTTGCCGCGACTGCGCCACGGCCAACGATGTGGTCATCGTGACTGCGATCATTGCGATACGTGTGGGACTGATCATCGGGTGTGCTCCTCATGGTCATGGTCGGCTGGGAGTCCGCAGCACCCGCGGTGATCATCGATGTCGTTGTATGGATTGGACGCCCACGCAGGCTCGGATTCCTCCGAGTCAGGGTCGGGGTCGATTACAGGAGGTGTACCCAGATTGTCCAGCAGCACCAGTTCCACCAAACGTGTGCGATCTGCGGCATCACGAGCTGCCATGACACTGTCTTGGGTTCGGTCGAAGTACTTAGCGCCGTCAATCCACGTTTCAAGACACAGGCTGTAGGAGTCCAAAGGATCACGGTTCCAGACGGCGAAGTCTGCGTCCTTGCCGACCTTGAGCGAGCCAGTGCGATCATCGACGCGTAACTGGATGGCTGGATTGAGTGTGACGAATTTGAGCGCTTCGTTTGGTTCCAGGCCGCCGTATCGCACCGCTTTGGCGGCTTCATCATTCATTCGCGTGGCGAGTTCGCTGTCGTCGGAGTTGAAGGAGACGACCACACCTTGGTCGTGCATGATTTCACCATTCCACGGAATCGCATCCATGACTTCTACTTTATAGGCCCACCAGTCGCTGAATGAGCTGGCGCCGGCGCCGTGTCGAGCGATGTCATCGGCAACCTTATAGCCCTCGAGAATGTGTTGTAGCGTGCCAATGGTGATGCCGTAGTCCTCGCACGTGCGCAGCAGGGCGAGGATTTCATCTTGTCGATAGGAGTGGCAATGGATCAGCCGTTCGCCGCGGAGGATTTCAGCCAGCGTGTCGAGTTCAAAGTCTCGCCGAGGTGGAATGCGGCTGGCCTGTTGATCCTCGGTCAGTGTATTCCAGCGTTTCCACTGGGCATCGTAGGCTTTGGCTGCAGCAAGTCGGTCACGAATGAATGACTCAACGCCCATGCGTGTGTCTGGGTACCGACCACTGCTTCGCTTGACATTCTCGCCAAGAGCGAACTTGATGCCCTTGATGGCTCCGTTGAAGGGGAAGTCCCGCGCGGGCCGACCCCACCGAAGTTTGACGACACTGTTGCGTCCGCCAATCGGGTTGGCCGATCCGTGCAATTGATTGGCGGCGGTGAGGCCGCCAGCCAGTTGTCGATACCAGTTCATGTCATCACCAGCGACGACGTCGCCGATGCCGACTTCTGCTGTGCAAGCTTCATTGAACTCGTTGACCCCACCATCGATGCCGGTGTGGCTGTGACAGTCAATGAGGCCTGGTGTGATGTGCATGCCGGTGGCATCAACGACACGCTCTGTTCCAACGGGCGGCGCCTGGGCCATCGAACCGACGTAGGCAAGGTGTCCATCCTCCACAATCAGGCAGCCATCTTCAAGAATGCCCGCTTCATCTGCTGTCCAGAGGGTGGCGTGTTCAAAACGGACGTTCTCAGGTGCGACCGGGGACAGGCGACCTCTTGCGCCAAGTGGAAATGTGATGGTGTCTGGAATATTTGCCCAGCGGAGATCACCAGCGTCGCCATCTTCATCATCGGTATCACTGGTCGATTTGGTTGGGGCGCCTTGGCGGCTGGCGGTGAATTCCGCTTCGCCCATTGGGCTGGTGGCCGTGCCGGTCATTGCGTCGCCATCGATTTGAATGTCCATCGAATACTGACCGCGTTCTCCCCGTGTGCCAGAGAATGACAATGTGCCTTGCGCTGCGTCGTAGATTCCATTGGCCAGTGGCATTTCCTGTTCCATGAAACTGAGGGTGCCGTTGTACGACTCCTCATCCTGCGTGATGTCCAGTTCGATGGGGGGATCAAAGTCCTCTCCGAATGCAATGTTGCCGGTCCACAGGCCAGCGATCGACCCGGAGTCACCTTCCTCTTGGGTGTCCGTATCTGCAGCAACCTCATCGGAGGGCGATTCCTCATCGGCGTCCTCGGAGATCACCAGATGAAGCGGCGATGTGCGACCATCGGAACGCACGGCGCGGCCGATCAGTTCGTCTCCACGAATGATGGCTGACACACGCAGCCATCCATCTTCACCGAAGATGCGGCTGTCCATTGAGGCCTGCATGCGATGCCCCACGAGGTCAACTTTCTTGATCTTAAGTTTGGTGTCATCGGCCAGTGTGACGGTGAACTTTTTGCGGGCCGTGTCAATGGTGGCATTGGCGGAAGTATCGCCAACGGTCAGTGTGCCACCGCCCTTGAGGGTGGTGATGGGGCGTCGCTCATGATCTTCACGCCAACCAGACACCCACGTCTCATCGATGGTGGTGTCCTCCTCGAAGAGGTCGCCATCACACACCACCAGATGCGCGGCCATGCCTGGTGTAATGCGGCCTACTACGGTGTCAATGCCAAGCAGTGTCGCTGGATCGGTTGTGATTCGGGCGAGTGCTTCGTCGTGCGTCAGCCCAGCTTGGATGGCCTGACGCATGGCAGCGTGGATGTCACTGGGTGAACTCAGAGAATCGGTTGTGACACAGGCATCGATCTCTGCATCGCGTAGGCGACGAAGATTGGTGGGGGCCTGTTCCCATGATTGGAGGGTGTTGAGTGGTACCCGCATGGCCTGATCGATCGAGGCTAGCCGTGGGGCGTCAGGGAATTCCACTGGCACAATGATCGGGCATTGCAGCGATGCGATTCCCGGCAAATCGCGGTATTCATCACCGCTTCCCAGCACGATGAGTGAGATGTCGCAATCGCGTGCCAACGTTCCTGCGCGAATGGCTTCCTTGTGGTCGCGGGTATCAATCATGAGCCGCTGACGACCACGCACGACGTCGGCCAAGGCGGCCAGATCGTCATGGCGTGCTGGCGGCTCAAGATCAGCTCGCTGGGCCGCGTTCAAGGCGGCTTCGTACCACCGCGCATCGTGGAGGGTCTGTCGCATCATCGCGATGGAACCCATAAGTGAGCCGGGGCCGGCTCCGCCTCCCCAGCCCCCGCGATCGAAGGCTGCCGCGGCGGCGGGGCTTCCACGCATGGTTCGCTGGTGTGTGGTGTCATCACTGAGCGACACAATGGTGCCGGTGCCCCTGAGAATTCCTTTGTCGGGATAGATCGCCGCTGTGCAGTAGCCGGCCTTTCGGAGATTTGATCTGGCCGAGGACGACAGTTGTGCCAACTCGGCATTCTGACCGAGGTTCACCTGCGGATGAATGAAGTTACTCCAGTTCGCACCGGGTCCACTTGGAACGGCGTCCAATTCAATGGGCATCGCCGGTTCGACAAAGCCGGCGTAGATGACTTGATCGTCCATTGGCCACAGTCGAGCATCGGCGGGGATATTGATCTCTGTGCCAACGGACTCAATGCGACCGTCGCGGATGATGATGGTGGCGTCTTGGAGGCGTGTGCCTGGTTCGGTCACAACGTCGGCACCGATCAGTGCATGACATCGGTGGACGTGGGGGAATGGTCCATTTGGCTTTGGTCCCGGTTCGTGGATTGGCCCACCGGCGGAGATTAAGAAAGTGGTCGCGATCAGCGTCATCAAGTACATCGGTAGACTCTCCAGTCGCTGCGCGCTTGCAAATCACAAGCGCAGCAGGGCATCGAAGTCTACCGGCAAACAGTTGTTGAAGTTTCGGCGTGTCAGGCCGCGGCGGAGGCTTCGCTGGGCATGCGAATGGCCTTTTTGACAAAGCCTTCGGGCATCCACCACCAGTACTGTTCACCCTGGAACTTCACCAGCACACAGCCCCCAGCGCGTCGCCCTCGATACAGGGCGCGGTGTCCGTTAGCGAAGATCAGCACATACATCGGTCTGGGACTCCTAGTGGACAGGCCCTATTGCCTGTCAGGCCTGCTATGAAGAGCACGTGGGCCACCATCTCTTTCGGGAGAAGTACCACTGAAGTTCACTTTGACTTGTAATGTTTTGAGACTGTTCTACAGCCGATCACTGCTGAAACGGATACACAGATCCTAGTTGGAGCAGGTCTGTCAAGGCTTGCAAGGCGTCTCGGGTGCCCACAAGCAGGTCTGGATCGGCCAAATCAGCCGGGGAGAGGGTGTCGGGGTAGAAGCGGTCGATCCACGTTTCGAGGTTGGCGGCCAGTGTGTCCGTGAGCATGACTCCCGCATGCACCATTCTAAGCTCGTCAGGCCTGAGATCCACGCGGAGCCGCAGACAGGCCGGCCCTCCACCATTGTGCATGCTTTCGCGTACGTCCAAGGTGTGGACTGCTTTGATGGGCGTCTCTTCGCTGACAAGCCGATCCAAGACAGCCTTGCTTGCTGGATGCTCGGCCGCATCGCTCGGGGCAATGATGATCATGCCTTCTGGGGTTGCCAAGAGTTGTGAATTGAACAGGTAAGTCCGGACGGCTTCTTGGACACTTAACTCACTTTGCTGCACGATCAACGGTGTGAAGGTGCCCCCGAGCCGTTCATACAGTTCTTGGATCACTTGGTCGCCGTTCAGGAAAGCATCTTCGTGCATCAAGAGCACGTTGTCGGTTCCAACGGCGATGACATCATTGTGGAAGACACCCGCATCGATAACATCTGGCGATTGCTGGACAAACATGGCGCCCCGTGTGCCGTGTTGACGAACAATGGCCTGCGAGGCCTCCAGCGTCTGACGGGCTGGGAAAGATCGTGGGCAAGGCGCGCTGGTGTCTCGAACACGCTGGCCGTATACGTAGAGGTGTACCGTGCTATCGCTAGTGGTTAGTCGTGTGTGATTGGCCGCGCCTTCGTCGCCATACTGATCGGTACCGGGCAGCCATGGGTGATGCGTGAATAGCGTGTCGCTCGGAAGTATGGCTTTTAGGAGCCGCGACGTCTGCGGTGGCTCGATGGCGCGATGAAACTTACATCGCAGATTGGCCGGCGTGAGGTGAACCCGACCATCAGCAGCATCACATGATGGCGTGATGGTGGCGGCATTGGCGGTCCACATGCTGGAGGCGCTGCTGACTTGTGCCAGCAGTGTGGCGTCCGTTCGGGCTGCTTGAGCGAGCACTGCAGCATCATCGCCAGTAAAGCCCAGACCACGCAGCGCGTCGATATCCGGTCGACAGTGCGGAGGCATGACAGCCTGTGGAATACCCAGAGAGGCGACGAACTTCATTTTGGCCAGGCCCTGTCGCGCTGCGGCGGCGGGGTGGCTTTCGTGACCGATGTTGCTCATTGAGGCGACGTTGCCAGTCGAGAGCCCCGCGTAGTTGTGAGTCGGGCCGATCAGGCCGTCGATCTGCAACTCGACCAGCGTCATGGGTCGTCTCGGCGGTGTTCCAGTTCGGTCCACGAGATACCAGCTTCGGTCAGCAGCGTTCGTGATGTTTCGATGCTGGCTTGCCAGTGTTCATCACCAGCTCCTGGTTTCCACGACACAACCCGCTTGATGCCAGCTTGAATCACTGCCAACGTGCAGGTGTTGCACGGGAAGAAAGACGTGTAGATCGTGGTGCCCACCGAGGACACACCGTTGCGGGCACACTGCACGATGGCATTGATTTCGGCGTGGCACATGAGTTCGTATTTTGCTGGCCGCTCAAGCCGATCGGGGCGATCTTCGACACCGGACGGAAGCCCGTTGTAGCCGGTGGCACAAATGCGTCGATCATTCGTCACGACGATGGCGCCCACACCACGGGATGGATCTTTGCTCCACGTGGCGATGTGATCGGCCAAAGCGAGAAAGCGGCGGTCCCATCTCTCATCAGAGTCAGTCATGATGGAATGGTAGCGAGGGATGCGACGCATCCGTGGCGTGCTCTAATATTGACCACAATGCTTGTCTTCACCATTGCATTCACGCTCTACACCGTGCTGGTCATCGTCGTAGGGCTGTGGACGTCACGGCAGGCGTCCAGCAGCGACGAGGAGTACTTTCTGGCGGGACGATCGCTTGGCCCGTGGGTGAGCGGACTCTCTGCGTCGGCCTCTAGTGAGTCGGGCTGGGTGACACTTGGGTTGGTGGGATGGGCGTTTCAATCGGGCATCGCAGCCTATTGGATTCTGCCAGGCGCCCTGATTGGGTTTGTCTTCAATTGGTTTGTGCTCGCAGGCAAATTGCGAACGGCCGGTGCCCAGGTCGGCGCTGTGACCATTCCAGACTTCCTGTCTCGGCACTTTGCCGAACGTTTGCAACTCATTCGACTGCTTAGCGTTGTAGTCATCTTGGTGGCAATGATGCTGTATTGCGCTGCGCAGTTTGCCGCCGCGGGGAAGGCCTTTGACATCACCTTTGAGTCGGTCACCTATCAGGGGGGTGTTTTGATCGGGGCGGCCATCGTGTTGATCTACGTCACTCTTGGGGGCTTTCGCGCCGCATGTTGGACGGATCTGCTGCAAGGCCTGCTCATGGTGGGCGTGCTCGTACTATTTCCATTATGGATGCTTGGCAGCGGCCCATCACTGGCTGAACTGCGATTGCACCTTCATGCGGCGGACCCACAATTGCTTTCATTTTGGCCGTCAGCCGGAGGCGGCGCGTTGATTGGATTTCTGCTTGGGTCCGGGGCACTTGGCATCAACTTTGGGTATGTCGGACAGCCGCATGTGCTGGTTCGCTTCCTAGCGATGCGATCGCCCAAGGACGCGATTCCAGGGGGGGTCATTTCAATTGTGTGGGTGATGCTCGTGTTGGCGGGCGCCGTCACCTCGGGCATTCTTGTTCGGGCCTTGGCAGAAGGGGGTACGCCGTGGGCAGCCTCCGTTCTGCAGTCGGGTGATGGGGAGTACGCATTGGTTGCGGCAGCCATCAATATGGCGCCAGCGGTGCTAGGGGGGCTCGTGCTCGCAGCGATCTTTGCGGCCATCTGCTCGACTGCTGACAGCCAACTGGTGGTGGCGTCATCGGCGGTGGCCAACGACATCTGGTCGCGGCTGCTTTCCCGTGGAGGTACTGGGCACACGCTGGTCAACCGTCTCACTGTCGTGCTGCTGGGGATGGCTGCAGTTGCATTGGTGCTTGATCAGCAGGTCACCATCTATGACTACGTGTTGACCTATGGCTGGGCCATTCTGGGGGCGTCTTTTGGCCCACAGATCATCTTGGCGGTCTTCTGGAAGCGAGCGACGGCGGCAGGCTGCGTTGCGGGCATGGCTACGGGGTTCGCCGTGGCATTGCTGTGGAAGCTCTTGATGGACAACCAGATCGAGATTGGCGGCGAGATGATTGAGGTCTATAACCTGCCTCTGGCCTTTGTAGCAGCGTTGATGATGAACCTGATCGTGTCGCTGATGAACCCACGCCCCGCGTCTCGTATGATTACAGCATGACCGATACTGACCAAGGTACAAAGCGACAGATTGAGTTGATCGCGGTCTCCGGCCCTAGTTCGTTCAATCGCATCGAATTGCAATTGGATGCAGAGGGCGCCGTGCTTGGCCGTGGCACCAGTACGACAGTGCAACTGGCCGACCCAAGTGTGTCCCGTGCCCATGCGTGCATTAAGGTGGATGAGGAGAAGATTGTCGTTCAGGATCTGGGTTCACGAGCCGGGACATCTATCAACATGATGCGGTTGGAATCCGAGGAAGCGATTGTCGTTCGGGATCGCGACCTGTTGCTCATCGGCCCATGGAAACTACTGATTCGCTTGGACGAGGAAGAGGCCGACGAACAGGACACGATCGACGGCAACGAAGTCGTGACTGCATCCGAGAAGCCCGTTGAGGAAGGCAAGTCAACGATCAAAGGTGGCCGAGGCGATCCGCTGTACGCCACGCGGGCGAGTATTTTCATGAGACTCAGGGCCGATGGCACCATCGACCGTGAGGTGGGTTGGAATGAATTCGCCGAAAAGTACTCGCGTGTCATTGCCGGATTTGCTCGCAATGCCGGACTGCCGGCGCAGGAAGCGGACGACGTTTTGCAGGATGTGCTCCTTGGGTTTTTCCGGGTCGCAGACCGATTTGAATACGATCCGACGAGGGGACGATTCCGTGGATACCTCAAGCGGGTCACGCTCAATGCGATCCGTGCGAGGCATCGTCGCAAACGTCCAACCACAGGCTTTGATGACACGGTCGATCCGCCAGTGGAATGTGACTTGGATGCGGCGTGGGACCGCCAATGGACCGAGCAGATCCTGCAACGGGCGATGGCCGAAGCGCGCACCGAAGTTGAAGAACGCACTTGGCGTGCATTCGAACTCTATGGTGTGCGGGGCGTGCCTGTTGAAGAGGTGGCCAGTGAGACGGGCATGTCGGCTTCGGCCATTCGCCACGCCAAGATGCGGCTGACTCGCCGAGTTCGTGAGATCGTCACCCGCTTTCGCGAGGAAGAGGGCTGATTGTCTTTGGTTGCAGTGGCTTTGGCGGTCGCAACTGCGAGAGCAGAATGCCAGCGAACATCAGCGAGCACCCGATGATCTGAATACCCGACAGGTATTCCTGCAGAAGTGCCCAGCCAGCCAACGCACCAAAGACAGCTTCAAACGCCAGAATCACTGCAGCGTGTGCTGGAGGCGCGTGACGCTGAGCAACAACCTGAAGCAAGAAGGCCAATCCCACGGCCAGTGGCCCGCTGTAGGCCAGTTCCGGCCCCGCGGAGATGATGGAGTGCAGTGTTGGGTGCTCCAACGGAATGGCAACGACCAAGGCGAGTACGCCCGCGGCGCCCGTCATGACGATCGTGACCATGACCGGGTTATGCCGCATCGCCAACCACCCAACGGCTAGTAGTTGGACCGACCAGGCCACGGCGCCAGCCAGAACGAGTCCATCACCCGGGTTGATGCTGTGTTGACCTTGCACACTGAGCAGATAGAGCCCAACTGTGGCGATGATCGCCGCAGTCCAAGTCGTACCTCGCACGAAGTATCCAATGCATAGGCCCAGAAGGGGCACGATGACGACGTACAGGCCGGTGATGAAGCCGGCCACGCCCGCTGAGGTGTAAACCAGGCCCACCTGTTGCAATATGCCGCCGGCGGCCATTGAGCCAGCCGCTAGTGCCATGACCACAAAAAACTTCCATCGGTGCGCGGGTGACCGATGGGGTGGCGTGAAACGACGCCCCCAGCCCACCAGTGGCACCAAGACGGCAGCACCAATGAGAAAGCGCACCGCCGTAAAGGTCATTGGTCCGACGGTTTCCATGGCCGTGCGTTGCACGACAAAGCCGAATCCCCAGATGATCGCCACAAGCAGCAACATTGCATCAGCGCGGAGCACTCGCATGGATGCGGATGATAGGTGCCAACCTGTCGCGGCGGCCCTCCACTACCATCGCGGCATGGAGTGGCTCGACACGATCATCTGGACACTGCCGGTATGGGAAATTCTCATCTTGGCTGGTATCGGCTTGTGCTCGGGCATGCTCGGTGGCCTGCTGGGCATTGGCGGCGCTGTAGTCAACACGCCAGCCATCGTGCTGCTGCTGGCCAAGGACATCCACATGGCGCAGGCGGCCTCGATGAGTGTGACATTCTTTATCGCGGCCCCCGCGGCATTTCATCACACCAAGTTAGGTGGTCTGAGGATCGACATGATCAAGACCATCGTGCCGGCGGCTTTGGTAGGCATTTTACTTGGCGTGACGGCAAGTATCTGGGTGCCCAACGAAGAATTGGGACTGATCTTTGGTGTGTTCCTTCTGTACGTTCTGTACAGCAACTTGAGTCTGCTTCTTCGAAAGAGTCTGGCAGATTCGGAAGGTTGTTCTGAAAATGAACGGGTTAGCTTTCAGCGGGGCACACTTGTGGGTTCCGTGGCCGGCTTTGGGGCTGGCTTGCTTGGCATCGGCGGGGGGCTCATTACGGTTCCTTTGACCCAACTGGTGTGCAAGTGCCAGTTGCGGCAATGCATCGCATGTTCCGCAGCGGTGATGTGTGTGACTTCACTGGTTGGTGCGGCGTACAAGAATGCGACACTCCCGGACGTCCCGGGCATTGGCGATATCCACTGGTGGACATCGCTGACCATTGCCGTCTGGCTGATTCCAACCTGTTTCGTTGGAAGTTGGATCGGTGCGATGCTGACCTATGTGCTCCCGCTCAAGATTGTCCGCATGGTTTTCTGTGTGCTTGTCAGTCTGGCTGCTTGGAAGTTCCTGATAAGCTGACATCGTTGCGTTGCGTGAGGTCCACCACAACTGGAAGATGATCGGATGCTGTTTCCGTGTCGGTCCGCTTCAGTGACATCGCTGTGAGTTGGGCGGCATCAAGATCGAGCGTGTCAAGCACGATTGCTTGGGACGCAGCGAGGTTCTTGCCCCCAAACACAATCCAGTCGAGGCGTCCTGGCGAATAGGAATTGTCATCTTCTTGCCATGTCTGCATACCTCGTCCGTCGGGCTGCAATGCCTCGGCGATGAGCAGGTCACCTCGCCCGCCGACCAGAGCCTGCCCATCTTTGATGAGCAGGTCCATTGGCAAAGTCGAACCGACGAGATTCATGTCGCCGCCAATCATGACCGCGTCAAATGAGGGTCCTGTGGGGTCGCTGCTGGCTGTTTCGATGCCGCGGCGAATGGCCTCTACTTCGCCGATGCGTTTCATATCCTCCGGGCTGCCCGCGACTCCGCAGCACTTCAAGTGGGTCGAAACGCACAGCGTCTTCGCAGATCCTGGGCCCGCGACAATCAACGCCGCGGCACGTACCGCTGATCTTGGGGAATCTTTACGTGAGAGCCGCTGAAATGCGGGAACATCCCACGCGGTGAGCCGCGTGGCGATGCCGCTTCGAATGCGGCCGCCGACTGGTCCAAGCCGCAGTGTCCAGCGTTCGCCGGGCATGGCTGCTCGAAGCACGGCCAGAATGTCCGCAGCGCGTTGATCCGATTCGATTTCTTGAAGAAGTAGCACATGGGGTTTGATGGCGCTGAGCAATCGCGTCACTGTTTCGGATTCGTGCAGCACATTGCCAAAGACGAGATTCCAGGTGACTACGCGAATGTCATCGCTGGCCGCCGCGGCCAAGGCGCCCGTGAGCGCCCGCTCGGGTGCCTGACGATCGGGCTGTGTTGAAGCGGTTCCGCTGGTGCCGTTTGACAAGGTCCAGCCGACGGAATCGCTCGCCGTGACGGTTCCGCTGGAGAGTGACAGTGTTCGGGGTAGCCGCAACTCATACCGATTCGAGGCGGTCGTTGGCGCAAAGATGAAGTCAAGGGTGTCCCAACTGCCCCCGGGTCCACTTGCAGGGCCGACCTGAACTCCGCGTGCGTTTCGTCCGCTGCCGGGACTGAAAATAATGCTGACATCATGGCCGGTCTTATTGCCAGTGGCCGCGTTGGAGTCCCAATCCAACGACAGGGTCAAGGGCGTATCGAGCCCTTGCAAATTGACTGGCGGGCCATCTAGGAGCAATTGGAGATAGACGTCTTGGCTTGTTCCACAGCCAGACACTGCGGGCGTCTTGTGTTCAGAGATAGGAACGGTCCAGTCATTAAAATGACCGTCAAGCACCATTGGGGAAGGGTCAGCGGCCACGGAGCACAGCACAATGAGTGTTGGGTGAATCATGTCATTAGCGTAACTGACAGGCGGTCGGAGTTTCACCACCCTGCGTGTGTTGCCTCGATTACGAATACATATCGCGGTCGCATGCGTAGATGCATCAGACTTCCAAGGGATGGACTCTTGAAGATATTGGGAGTCAATCCAGCGCTCGCATCTCTATTTTTGACAATCCTCATCATGATTCTGTATCGAGCCACCTGCTCGGGTCTTCTTCAATGGAGCCCAGATAGGATTGTGAATGTTGTTTGGGGGCTCAGGAGACATGTCCAACGGGGTTTCATGGGTATTGCTCATGGTCTTTCGGCCGTTCCCTTGGGAGCGTCGGGAGGTTGCGTTCATGCACCACTTGTCGGGCAAACCTCTTGCGGTGGGCAATCGCCATCATGGATATCTTCGACGTATCCCGCAGACTTGATTCCATATGGCGTTGTGTGCTCGCGGCCGGGCATGGCAGCGGGACGGCCGGGCAGGGCATCTTGTTGGGAGTCTTGCTGTTTGCAGCGGCCCTGAAGATTGAGCCACGCCTTGGTATCGACCATCATCGTAGTGATCGGGTCTATCCTCATTCAGGGATTGACCGGGGGCAAGCTGGCTAGGTGGGTGCAGGCCAAGCAGATCGGCGAGCATCCAAGACGGCGTAGAATCGTTGACATGCAGTTGCCGGTTGTCTCGCTTCCTGAATCGATCGACGCAAGCGCCGCCGAAGCCTTGACCGCGGCGGTGCATGGTGAGGTGCGATGGGGCCGGCATGACCGCATGCTCTACGCAACCGACGCGAGCATGTATCAGGTCGAGCCGCTGGGCGTGGTCATTCCCGCCGACGTTGGCGACGTGATATCTACCGTGTGCTGGTGCGCCCAATACAACGTGCCACTGCTGGCTCGTGGTGGCGGGTCATCGCTCTCGGGCCAAACTGTCAATACGGCGATCATTCTGGACTGTTCCACCCACTTGACTGCGGTTGGTGATGTTGATGATGACCACTGCCGCGTACGAGTTGAGCCTGGGGTTGTGCTTGATGATCTACAGCGGCATGTTGGTGCCCGAGGATTGATGTTTGGCCCGGAAGTTTCCTCGTCGGCGCAGGCCACGCTTGGTGGCATGATTGCCAATTGTTCTGCTGGGTTGCACTCACTGAAGTGGGGCATGACCGAACGACATATACATGCGCTTGATGCGGTGCTTGCTGACGGCTGCCAAGTGCGGTTGGATCGTGGAGGTGCGACTCGATGCCAGCGTGTGGCGTCCCTGACCAAACAGGTTGCGGACATCGTGCTGGAAGTCGCCGATGATATTGATGCGATCTTTCCCACACTTCCTCGCAACGTCGGTGGCTATGCCTTGGATCGTGTGCTGTCGCAGATTCGTAGTAGTACGTCAGGAACATTCGATGAGGTGAATCTCTCCACACTGGTATCGGGATCAGAAGGCTCGCTGGCGGTGGTGATTGGTGCCGACCTTGATCTCGTGCCCACGCCCACAGCATCAGCGATGGCTGTGATTTCCTTTGGAAGTCTCAAGCGGGCACTTGAAGCAGTTCCCGCGATTCTCTCCACCGCACCTTCGGCCGTAGAACTGCTTGATGCAACCATTATTGTCGCGGCGCGTGGCCATGAGCAGTACAGCGAACTGGTAGACCTGCTTCCCCGCGTTGATGGCAAGGACCCGGTGGCGGTGCTGTATGTGGACTGGCTTGAAGAAGACGAGCAATGTGTGCGCGCCGCGGTGGAGATGATCCAGTCACTGTCAGAACTTGGCGATGCCAATGTGTCAATCGTGAACATAACGGCCGATCGAAATAAATTGTGGGCGCTTCGAAAAACCGGACTGGGTCTGATTCTCTCGGGCAATGCCGATGGCGTGCCTGTTGGTGGTGTTGAGGATTGCGCCGTGCCGGTTGAGAAGTTGCTGGACTTTCATTTGGCCTTTGAATCACTGCTTCGTCGGCATGACCTGTATGCAACGTGGTATGCCCACGCAAGCGTTGGGTTGCTTCATATCCGGCCACGGCTGAATCTATCTGACGCTAGTGATCGCAACACACTCACGGCGTTGACGACCGAGACTACGGCACTTGTTCGGGAGTTTGGGGGAACCGTCAGTGGTGAACATGGAGATGGTCGCGTGCGTGCTCGCATGATGCACGACTTCTATGGCGAACGACTTGTTGAGGCCTTCCGTCGCATCAAGCATGTGTTTGACCCTGCCGGGCTGCTCAACCCGGGCATTATTACCACGGATCCAGGCATGTTGGAGTCGCTGCGACCGTCGCCGACCGATGCTGACAAGAGCCAACGGTCGTTCTTTCGATGGCCGAAAGCCGGATCGCTGCTCAATGCGGCATCGACTTGCAATGGCAATGGACTGTGTCGCCGATCAGAAGGTGGCGGGATGTGTCCTTCCTTCCGAGCTACTCGCGACGAACGACACGCAACGCGTGGCCGTGGCAATGCGCTTCGCCTTGCTATCGGCGGATTATGGGGTGGCGGCGATACCAAGTGGACCGATGCCGACACGCTTGAAACGCTTGACCTGTGTTTGGGATGCAAGGCGTGCCGGTATGAGTGTCCTGCAACAGTTGATGTGACGCACCTGAAGGCCGAGTATCAAGCCCAGACTTGGCGTGTTCGCGGCGGCGCGCCCATGCGGGTGCGAATGAAGGCGGCGGTTCGGCGGTTCAATTGCGTTGGGTCACTCCTGCATCCGATGTCAACCGTGTTGATTCGCTCGGGACCAATCGCGTGGATGCTTCGTGGGCTCATGGGGATTGCGCCGTCTCGACGACTTCCGAGTTTCTCGCGATCCTTGACAGGATGGATGCGACGCCGCGCTGTGGTGAATGCGGGGGCACCCACGGTGCTGCTCTACGCGGATTGTTTCACGACATGGTCGGAGTCATCCATTGGTCAGGATGCAGTGCGTTTGCTGGAAGCCTTTGGATATCAGGTTGTCATGTCTGGTGCGGGGTGTTGCGGTCGAACCTGTTGCAGTGCCGGACTGCTTGATGAGGCTTGCACGCAAATCGAGGCGTCTGCGGTACGCCTTCTTAAGGAAATCAACACCAACAGTGCTGTGGCGGTGCTGGCCGTGGAGCCAACCTGCGCTACGGCACTTCAGCAGGAGTGGGTGGAACTGCAGACGTCTGTAGAACACGCGGACATGAACCGCATTGCAGCGCTGGCCGATACAGTCGAAGGATTTATCTCGAATCAATGGGCGACGCACCCATTCCACCCGGCCTTTGATCAGGTTATGGATGTGATGCAGTTACACCAGCATTGCCATCAGAAGCATCGCGGCGATGTCACGCTGGACTTTCTGCATCGATGCGGTTGGCCCGGAGCGACGCTTTTGGATAACGGTTGCTGTGGCATGGCCGGTGCCTTTGGGTATGAGCGGCGGCATGATGAAATTTCTCGGAAGGTTGCCGAACAGTCGCTCGGGGCGGCGTGTCGATGCAAGGATGCTGTGACGGCGTCCGGGACATCGTGCCGACACCAGATCGGCGATTGCTTTGGCCGCGAGGCCCAGCATCCGGTGACCTTGGCCGCTCGCGCGCTGGCGGGTGGATAGGATTGATCGTATGGGTTCATTGATTCGATTCAGTGGTGTGGTGATTCTGGCGGTGGCCATGGGAACGGCTGGTTGCTCGACAGTGCCTGGGACGGGGCGGCAGCGTCTTGACTTGATGCCCGACGCGCAAATGAATCAACTTGGGCGAGAGGGCTTTGATCAGATTCTTTCCGAGCAGCAGGTCGTCATTCATGGCGCCGATGTTCAGCGAGTACAACGGATCGGCCGCGATGTTATTACCTCGGCCCGGTCGCTGTACCCCAGTGCATCTATTCCAGACGAGTGGGAGATCGTGCTGATCGAGGACGATACGCCTAATGCCTTTGCGGTTCCAGGGGGACGAATCGGTGTGCACACGGGCATGCTTCGCGTTGCGGAGAACGATGATGCGGTGGCGGCGGTCTTGGGGCACGAGGTCGGTCACGTGTTGGCCGAACACTCAGGCGAACGGATGAGTCAGGTGCTACTTCTGGGCATTGGCCTTGCCGCCGGCGATGCGGTGACACGTGATGAGGACGAAGACACACGCCGCAACGTGATGTTGGCCATTGGGATTGGATCGCAGGTTGGAATCATGCTCCCCTACAGTCGGCTACACGAATCCGAGGCTGATGAACTCGGACTCATGATTTCGGCCAACGCAGGCTACGACCCGCGTGAGTCGATTGGGTTGTGGCAACGGATGAATGAAGAGGGAGGTGGGCGGTTGGAGTTTCTTTCAACACACCCCAATCCTGCAACACGCATCGCCTCTTTGCGAGCACTTATGCCTCAGGCGCGGCGATTGTATCTCCGTGCCCAGGCGCGTCAGTCACGCTGACGGAGGCTCAGTGTGGACCCGTCATTGGCGTGTCCTGTTGATGTGGGTTATCAGCATTGTGTGTTCCGCCAAGGTTGACCAAAGCTACGCCGATGATAATGAGCCCGATGCCCATGATCTTGATGAAGGGCATGCTGTCGCCAAAGAGAATGACACCGATGGCCGCAACAGCGGCCGTCCCGACCCCTGCCCAGATCGCGTACATCACACCAATCTGCAGATATTCCAGCGACTTGATCATTGCTAAGAAGCACAACAAGTAGAAGACCACCATGAGCGCCGATGGCCAGAATCGACTGAGTCCATCAGACATCTTCATGGTGGTGGCAGCGGCCACTTCAAAGGCGATGGCCAGTGATAAATAGAGCCAGCCCATCAGCAAGTCCGCCCTGTGCGTGGTGATGTCACTGCAATTCGCATGGGGCGAGTGTAGTGCAGCGCGTCAAGCCGGCGGGCTATCCGGGGGGGGATTGCCCAGTGGCGATTCTGGTGGATGAGGAGGTCGCTGGCCGGGTTGATCTGATCGAGGTCCACCTGGCCCACGAGGTCCGCGGCGTGCGCCATCCTGACGTCCGTGTGGTCGATCCATAATCTTCTGAACGTCGAATCCTTGTTCAAGAAGCCACGCTCGCATGGCTTCTCGTTCTTCTGGTTCGAGTTGCCCATTTTGATTGACATCAAATTTGCGGCGTGCTTCTACTCGCCGCCCGCGCCGACGTTCCTGATGCTGACGCATCTCAGCGTGCGCTTCGGCGTGTTCAGCTTCATTGAGCATGCCGTCCCCATCCGTATCGAATTTGGCGATAGCTTCAGGGGGAAGCCCTTGGGGGCCGCGACGTGAGGGTTCAAATCGGCGACCAAGCATGTGGCGTTGTTCGGGGGTGAGCAAGTCGATGAAGTCACCGAAGTGCCGTGCGGCCGAGGCACGTCGCGCGGCGGCCAATTCGCCTTCTTCTTGCATCAGGGCGCGAACGCGATCGAGGTCCGGTGATTCGGCGTCAAGTTCGGTGGCGATTTCTCGGCGAACTCGGTGCAAGTCGTTTTGTAAGATGGCTGCCTGCCCATCAAATGACGTGCGAAGTTCAGTGAGCCGACTCGATTGTTGTGGCCCCAGCCCAAGGTCATTGGCGATTCGCTGCAGCCGCATCATGCTCTCATGCTCGGGGGAGTGCCCCAACGCACCGATGACAAAGAAGATGTTGAAGATCACCGACAGTGCCAGTAGTGCGGCCAAAATGCGGGTGGTCATGGTGTCGTGTCCTCGGTGCCGCCAAGCGTGAGGTCGAGAAAGGATGCGCCGGCTAATCCATCGTCGAAGCCAAAGGTTGAGGCCAGCAGCGTGTCTTGATCGAGCGAGCGTGTCTGTGTCGATTGGGTCCCAAGCCAATATCCGCCAAAGGCCAGCAGGATGGCTGCAGCCGCGGCGATTGACCACCCGCCAATGTGCCCGGCGATTGAAGGTCGAGCGGGCATGAGAGCGTGGAGTCGCTGGCGGAGCGCATCGCTTGGGGCTTGATCTGCCACGACACGTCCCAGCCGCAGGTCAACAACGGCGTTGCGGAGATCGGTGTCGCCAGCGAGCAAGGCTTCGAGGGCTTCGTTTTCGCATGGGTCATCTGTCCACTGAGCAGCGTCGCCCAGCAACTCTTCATGAGCACCTGCATTAGGTCTCTCTGCGAGCAAGCCTGGGAGGCGGGCTTCTAGATCATCGAATTGGGGAGTCGGTGTGGTCATGCGTTCTCCTGAGACTGTACGGCCTCATCTGGGGGTGTATCCCCGGGGTGCTCAGGCCCAAAGTGCGTCCTGAGACGTTCCATGGCCTTGTGTTTGGTGCTTCGGATGGTTTGGGGGGTGACATTGAGCACACTGGCGGCGTCAGCGACATCTAACTCGTCCTCATATAAGAGCTTGAGAACCAGCCTCTGCCGAGCGGTCAGCAGCCCCGGGGGAATTTCTGGAGCCCCTATAGGGGTCTCTGGAGGGGGCTCAGGTACATGCATGGCCTCGTTGATCGAGAAGGTGTCGAGCGTTCGTCGTCGAAGGGCATCGATGGAGACGCTTCGGGCTACCAGCGTGATCCAGGTAGACATGGAGGCCTTGTTAGGGTCGAATCTTCGCAATAGACGGCGGTCGTTTCGCAGCAACTTCACGTAGACCGCTTGGACGAGGTCATCTACGTCTAGCCCGCTTGGGGTGCGTCCACTTGGGCATACCCGGCGGATGGAGGCAATGACCAGTCGCACGGTTTGGTCGCAAAACTGGCTCCACGCGGCTTCATCGCCGTTGAGGCAGGCATTGAGGTCGATCTCCAAGGTGTCGTGGACTCCATGGGCCTGAAGGGTGATGAGGGGCCAGAATAGCGTTTCGGCTTATGGTGCCATACGATGCCACGTTGGGTTGGTATCCACGTTGATTGCAGGGATATCAATACCAAGGGCACCGTACAGCCCACTGGCCAATCAGGCACCGTTCACTACACACTGCAGCGGTATCGGGTTGACCAATTACTCTCAAGGAGAAATGGGATGGTTTTTCGGCGTACACAATTTGGCATTTCTCTGGCAACCTTATTGGTAGCCGGGTTCATCGGGCAGCAGGCTGCCATGGCGCAGCAGGACGCCCCAGCGGGCGGACGTGGCGGTCAGGCAGAATCCGACCGTGGTGCTCAGCGAGGCGAAGGTCGGCGACCCGGAGGGGATCAAGCAGATCGAAAGCGTGATGGCCGCGGCGACCGCGCTGAACGTGGGGATCGGGGTGACCGAGGACGAGGTCCTGGCGGCCGGGGCGGCCGAGGCGGAGGGTGGGGGAACCCATCGGAAGGTGTGCTCAGTGGGCCGATGAGTCGCGTGACCGCGTCGTTGTTCCGCCCTGATTACATGACCCGCGACAGTCTGATGATCATTACAGAACTGGACCTTGATGATCGCCAAGGCGAAGTGGTCGAAATGCTCTTGGACGACTACGACGCCAACTTCAGAATGGCGGTCGAAGAGACGCAAATGGCACTTCGAGAGATGGCTGCCTCTTCTGGCGTGGCTGAGTCGCAAGAAGATCAGATGGCTCAAATGCGTGAACGTATGGAATCCATGCGATCCGAAATGCGGAAAATGCGTGAAGCCGCTCGTGGTGATCAGAATGGCGAAGACGGCGCCAAGATAGCTCCGGAGCAAGTCGAAGAAGCGCGCGAAGCATTCCGAAGTCGCATGCGAGACATGCGTGATGAGTTCCGAGGAATTCGCGAGGAGCAGATGGCCTCCGATGACATGCAGTCGCTGCTGACCAGTCAAATTGCATTGCTCAAGCAATTCGCTAACGCCAGACGTGGCATGCGAAATGAGATGGACGGCGCGCTTGGGTCGATCTTGGCCGATGAGCAACTGTCGCAATGGGACGCGGTAGCTCGAACCATTCGACGCATTCGTCTCCTTCCTGAAGGCCGATTGCAGGGCGAGTCCACTGACCTGCGTCCTTTGACTCAGGACGTGTCTGCTGATCTTGCTGTCGAACAGACGGTACTAGTCAATGATGTGCTTAGTGCTTGGGAATTGGATCTGGATGATGCGTTGGTCAAGCGGCGCTTATTTGACGAAACCGCTATCTGGAAGGTCTTCGATTCCATGCAGAACCGGGATTTTGAGGCGTTGATGAATGTGATGAAAAATCGTCAACGCATCGCTGAGCGAATTCGTGATACCAATGACCTCGCTATTGAGGCGGTCGCCGAGTCGATGGGTGGGGAAGCAGGTCCTACCTTCCGACGCGAAGCACTGCAACGCGGCTATGAGCGTGTCTTTCAACCATCGCGGGCGCAGCGAGCTATTGCGGCAGCTTTGGAGTTGGAAGGCCTTGAAGCTGAGTTGATCACCGATATCACAGCACTCCAAGTGCGTGCCGACGAGATCATGGGTGATGAAAACGAACGCGTGCTTGATGTTGTGCGACAGCACGAAGAGCTGCGAGAGATGCGATACATACAACGAGAGTTGGATCGCCAGAATGGCGAAGAAACAGAACGCAATAACCAAGATGATCCGATTCGCGTCGCGTACAACACGCGAAACGAAGTCGACGAAGAACTGATCGAAGAACTTCGCGACTTACTGGGCGAAGAACGCGCCTCTGGATTGCGTGGTATGAATCGAGGTCAGCGCGATTGGGGTAATCGTGATATGAGCCGACCCGAGGATCGCGAAGCCATGCGCCAACAGTTCATGGAACGATTTGACGCCAACGGAGATGGCGAGATCAGTGAGTCAGAACGAGAAGCGATTCGCGCTCACTTCCTTGAACAACGTGAAGGCCGTGGCGGTCCTGGCGG
>CAZGFN010000014.1:0-3942 GCA_964524945.1 uncultured Isosphaeraceae bacterium | reverse complement strand
TGGCGGCCGTGGCGGTCCTGGCGGCGAGGGTGCTTCACCTCGGCCCAGTGGTCCTCCTCCAAGCGAGTGATGAGTTCCCCGATCACTGCCCATGGCGGGTAGCGAGACGGGTTATTGATGCGATATGACAGGGCGACGGTCACGACCGTCGCCCTGTTTCGCGTGTAGGCCTTGCGTTTCGTTGGATTCGTGGTCCAATAGGGGATAACCGGCGTCGCGTGGGGCGGTGATTCGGGCAGAGGAGCAGATCGCATGTGGACCTTGATGGCAACGGTGGGACTGGCGATCGTGGGGGCTGATCCAGCGACGGTGACGGACTTACGACTGACCGACCAGACAGCAGGGGCGTGGACGCTCTCGTTCGGGGATGGTCAGACGCAGGCTCTGCACTTGGAAGCATTCACAGTGTTGGCACCGAGTGCAACGATCGTTGTTGATGATGGGTCGATTGCGCGGCCGGCGGATCTTGGCGGGCTACGCCTGTGGCGCGGCCAGGTCAGTGGCGATCCGGACAGTCTGGTGTACATCGCGACTTCGCGTCATGCGACCAACGGGTTTATTCGTAGTGGTGGCGGTCTTCAGGTCATTGCCACGGCGGCCGATGGATCAATCATCCTTACCCGGGCAGATGAGCTTCCGCCTTCCTATATGACAACGCCGCCGTGTGATGTACGGACGGTCGAGGGGCACATACCAGTTATTCATCGCGCGACCCGATCTGTCGGCACCGAACCGCCGTGCCGTGTGGCAACGCTCGCGCTGGATTCCGACTGGGAATTTACCAACGATGTATTCGATGGAGATGCAGATGCAGCCGCAGCGTACGCCATCACGCTTGCTGGTGGCATCAGCGAGATCTATTCCAACAATCTCAATGTTCGCTTCCAAGTCGGATTCGTCCGAACGTGGAGCAGTAATATCGACCCGTACTATTGCGATGACAGTCTGCTCGACCAGTTCCGTGCGGAGTGGGTGGCGAACATGGACCATGTGGAACGCACGATTGCCCATTTTCTCAGCGGGTGTTCGCCAAGTTATGGCGGCGTGGCGTGGTTGAGTGTGTTGTGCAACACCAATTACGGGTATGGCGTGTCGGCCCACCTCAATGGGTACTTCCCGCAGCCGCTGGAAGATCATCACAATGACAATTGGGACTTGATGGTCATGGCGCACGAACTGGGGCACAACTTTGGCACATTGCACACGCATGATGGGTACTGGCCGACGCTGGACGACTGTGGTAATGGTGACTGCAGCGGTGCCGAAAATGGAACCATCATGTCCTATTGCCATACGTGCCCGGGCGGTCTGACCAATATCGAACTGAACTTCCATCCCCAGGTACGCGAAGTCATTTTGGCTTATCTCGACGAGATCAGCCCCAACTGCCCGCTCGATGCCTCTATCGACGAAGCCGTCGATGATTGGGCCACGACCCTAGAGAACACGTCGGTCATTGTTGATGTGCTACTCAATGACGCTGCTGGGAGTTGTGACGGCACCTTCGTGCCGGAACTCGATCAGTTTGATTCAACATCCGATCATGGCGGCAGCGTGACACTTCTGCCAGGCGGCGACTTTGGATTCGATCGGCTTGAGTATTTGCCAGCTGTGGGATTCGACGGAACGGATACGTTTGGCTATCGATTGGTCGGTGGATATCAGGCGACTGTGACCGTAGAGGTGGTGGGTCTGCGACCGGCAGATACACCAAACGACATTGAGTTGGGCGTTGCGGTGGCATACTTCGACCTAGAGGCGCCGACTGAACTTCCTAACTTTGATGAACTTACGCCCTTCTACTCAGATGTGCTTGACCTGATCAGCATTCCTAGTACAAGTGGTGCGTTTGGCACCAGTGGCCGAAGCGATCTGGTGGGTGCTGTCTTTACGGGCTACGTGCAAGTTGCATCACCAGGCCTCTACAATCTCTTTACCGAGTCGGATGATGGATCGCGTCTGTTGGTTGGAGACACTCTGATTGTTGACAACGACGGCTTGCACGGCATGGAAGAACGATCGGGCACTATTGGGCTGGCTGCTGGTCGTCATGAAATACGTGTGGAGTTCTTTGAACGTACTGGCGGAGCGGGTCTCTTTGTCCGCTATGAAGGTCCGGGACTTTCCAAGCAGGTGATTCCCGCGACTTCGTGGACCCATGCGATTGAAGACGGCCCGACGGATTGTCCTGAAGACGCCGATGGCGATGGTCTTGTCGGTGTCAACGACTTACTGCTGGTGATCGGAAGTTGGGGTCCGTGTAACGGTTGTCCTGCCGACATCGATGGTTCGGGCAGTGTTGAGGTGAACGATGTTTTGATGCTGTTGTCGGCTTGGGGCAGCGACTGCTAAGAAAGCTTCGCGACTGCTCGCTTGCCGATAACGCCAAGTAACCCCAGCGCGATCAGGAGCACGACGATTCCTCCGCCAAGCATCCATGGTCCTGGGCCTTGGGTGACGAAGGTATGTAGGTCCTCGCCATGAGCTGCGGCGGCTGCGGACATCCCCACAATGATGGCGGTACGCGGGAGCATGCCAATGGCCGTTCCCACCAAGAAGGTCAGCATTGGCACCTTGGCAGCGGCCATGACCAGATTGGTCAGTGCAAATGGTGAATTGGGAGGCAAGCGAAGTAATGCCACTAGCCCACCGGTCTGCCAGAAGCCTCGTTCTACGAGGCTCCGTCGAATGATTCGTCCATGCGGGTGGCGGTCGATCACATGCACGATGCGATCGCCGGCCACGGCTGTCGCAATCAGCCACCCAATGGCACCGCCGCCGACGAATCCACCGAGCGATGCCAGAAGTCCAACGCTCAGTCCAAACGCCCAACCCCCGAGTACGGCCTGCGCATAGGTTGGCAGCACACCAAGGCCACTGGTGATGGCAAACAAGCACGCAAAGACAATGGGGCCCCACACGCCAAGACTTAGAAGCCAACTCGACACGGTGCCTAGTGATGCGAGCAGGGTGAAACCAAGCAGTGCGGGAATGGCCAGCCACGCGATGGCCAGCACGCCAGCGCCGCCAGTCTCGCGAATGCGAAATCGTGTGGTGTCGTTGGTCAAGGTGTGACCGGTTCCGTTGCTGGAGTTTGCATCGCAGCGCGAATGGTCGCAGGCGAAGTAGTTTCGTCTGGCCGGGAAAGTGATTGGTGCGATGCGGCCGCGGCATCAGCAGCTAAAACGGCTACTGCGAAGAGCCCATCGGTGGTCGGGTGCAATCGATCGGCTTGCAGGAGTCTGGCATCTGGTGGCCATGGTCGCTGGCCAATCTCAATGGCACTGCCTCGCTGTATGTCAGAGACGAAATCCGCAAGAGGGACCACCGAAACCGATGGCCGCGCCTCAGCCCACTCATGGATTCGTATGTTGATCGCGGTCAGCGCCTTTGGGCTGGGGACTTGCCCTTTGGATAGCAGTGGAATGGGCCCGGCATCGGTGGCGCTTCGCATGTCAGGAATGTCACCGATGACGACCGGAACGGTAAGTCGATCCAACTGCGCTAGGCCACGCTCCAGCGAGGCCAGTCGCTCGGGTGTGTCACCCCCATTGGAGTGATCGACTCCAAGTTGAAACCCATAGGCGTACCAGAAGAGAAAGTCGATACCAATGACGAGGTCGACCTTGTCGGCGATCGCCGCGTTGATTTGCGAGGGACCATGTGTGTTGGGCGCTCTGAAGAACATGGACGTCGCGTGGCTGTCGACCTGTGCAGCTTGGGGCTGCAAGACGACGTCGATGACTTCGGCCAAATCGATATGCCGGTGATGCATGCTCGGTCCGTCATGCGTGGCTTTGGACTGTGGCACGACGACGCCCCATCCTGCCGAGGCGCTGGCACCGACGACGGCAATGTGTGGCGGCGAGGTGGGCGTCTGATGTACCCCGGGGGCCGGGGGAGCCGGGGGGCCGGGGGGGCCGGGGGGGCCGGGGGGGCGAC
>CAZGFN010000013.1:0-44896 GCA_964524945.1 uncultured Isosphaeraceae bacterium | reverse complement strand
GGCGGCAGCCACTTGGTCGGGCCATCGGTCAGCGGGCGACGCACGTTGTTGATGCTACAGCTGGTCTGGGACACGACGCGTGTTTGTTGGCGTGTATGGGCTGGAAAGTTATGGCCATTGAACAAGATCCATTCATTGCAACCCTGTTGAAATTGTCAGTCACAGACGCCCATCGGTCCGCGGATCTCTCCGCAACCCTGTCAGAAAATCTTCAGGTCGTGTGTGGGGATGCTGCAATCGAACTAGCCAAGATTCCACCCCCAGATGTGGTGTACCTCGACCCAATGTTTGAAATAACCCGCGGCTCAGCACTTCCAAGAAAGCCAGCACAACTCTTGCAGACCCTTGCGCCAAAACCAGATTGCGACTCCAACCACAACACACAATCCCTCTTTGCGTCTGCCACCTCTGCAGCACACCGTGTGGTTGTCAAACGCCCACGAGGCGGACCGCCGCTCAAGGAAGACCCTGCGCTGGTATTTGGTGGCCGATTGGTCCGGTATGACGTGTATTTGTCCAACCCAGGCCAATGAGCTCAGTAGATTCATTGGTGATTTGGGCTAATATGGTGTTCAATAGGCAGTGACTCAGGAGTTCGCACCCATGGCCACCGACCCCAATAACCCTCAAGTTGACCTAGCCGCCCGCCGGGCTTGGTTGATTCTTGGCGTTGTGGTGGTCGTATTCTTGATTGGGCTGGCCATCGTGTCATTCTGGGGAGGCCCATTTGAATCCACCAGCATCTGGCAACACAACGCACCACCCACATTCCCTAATTAACCACCCCCACACCACACCGAACATCATGTGACACAGGTGGGTTTGAGGGTATGCTGGTCCGTTGCAATTGGAACGGCCCCAAATGGTCTCTTGTGGGTATGGAGGCGGGACAATGATGAAATTGATGCCTTTCATTCTGTCTGTTGGCGTGTTGGGATGTGTTGTTGGTTCACCAATAGCTCGGGCTTCTGTGTGGACCGTCGACAATGACGGCGCGGACTTTCCTCAAGCCGATTTCACAACCATTCAAGCGGCCATTGATACCGCTGTAGATGGCGATGTGATCCATATTTATACAGGCAGCTACAGCCTTAATGCCGCCGAAGTGGGCCCCGTCATCGATCTTCTTGGTAAGTCCCTTGAACTCACGGCCATGGGGTCAGTGATCGTGTCAGGGCAAGCCCAACGTCGTTGTATCGAATGTACGTCGGGCGAAGGCCACCAAACAGTGATCACCGGTTTGACTTGTATCAATGGGAAATCCGCTTTGGGCGGTGGTGTCTACTGCGTAGGCAGTAGTCCAGTCTTTGTTGGATGCACAATTAGTGGATGCACCGCCCAACAGTTTGGTGGCGGCGTGTTTCTCGAGGAGTCTCTGGCAGAATTCCATGACTGTGATATCACAAACAATCTTGCGGGTGGTGCGCTATTGGTTGAAGGAGGTGGAATCTACACCATCAACGGTGCACCACTGATTGACCAGTGCCAAATCACCGGAAACACAACATCGGGGATTGTGATTTCCAAGGGCGGCGGCATTCGTGTTGCTGGTGGAGATTTGACCATAGTGTCTTCGTATTTGAAATCAAACACATCACAGACTATTGGCGGGGGACTCTCCACCGAGAGTGGCCGCACCACAGCAGTGGGTTTAATCTTCTGTGGAAACGAGCCAGATCACGTCAGTGGCCACATTGATCAGGCGGAGGCCAATGTATTTGCATTCTCGTGCGTCGACAGCGACCAAGATGGACGCCCCAACGAAGCCGATCAGGTTGGTGATGGTGTTCACCACGTGCCATCGGAGTACCCCTCAATTTTGGCGGCTGTAATGGCTGCTGGCAATGGCGATGAGATTATTGTGGGCCCAGGCACACGGGTCGGCACCGGGGATTCCATTATCAATACTCGTGGCAAACACCTGACGATTCGATCTTCAGATGGTGCCGCGAGCACTATCTTGGATGGTCAAGACGCTCGTCGAATTGTGTCGTGTTCACATGGAGAATCACACGCACTTCGTATTGAAGGATTTACTTTCCGAAACGGATGGCACCCTCAATTTGGTGGAGCGGTGCGATGCGAGTACAGCACCCCACACTTTGTAGATTGCATCATGTTGGAGAACTGGGTTGACTACGACGGCGGTGTCTTCTACTGCAAGCAAGCAGACATTCTGGTTGAGAACTGCTTGATGGTTGGCAACGAAGCGTTTTCCAATGGTGGTGCTGTTCGTTGCGAGGACAGCAGCCCACGTTTTATAAGGTGCGATTTCCAAAGTAACTTCAGCGAGCATGATGGCGGGGCCATCGAGGTGGATTCCGACAGTGAACCCATCTTCATTTCATGCGACTTCCGGGAGAATTTTGTAAGCGCTGGATTCAGCGGCGGCGCGATTCGATCACTCGGAAACCCAATTTTGATCGACACAATCTTCTGTGAAAACACCCCCAATTATGTAGAGGGTCCATGGACCGATGCTTCATCCAATGTGGTATGGGGAGACTGTGAAGACTGCAATGGCGACGGCATTGCTGATGTGAATCAAATTGGACTGCTGCTTAGCGATGTCGATGGTGATGGGCGACCAGATCAATGTGAGGGCGATTGTGATGAAGATGGCACAACCGACCCAATTGAAATCAATAATGGAACACAACTCGATGCCAATGGTGATGGAATTCCCGACGAGTGTGTTGCCACATGGATCGATTGTGATGGCGACGGTCAAATAGACCTTGATGCGTGTCTGAATGGACTGGTCGATGATTGCAATGCCAATCTTGTACCTGATAGTTGCGAAATCAATTCTGGGGACCAATCTGATTGCAATGGCAATGGTCAGATCGACTCATGTGATCTACTCCTCGATCCGTCGATCGATTGCGACAACAACGGCATCATCGATGCATGCGATGCCAACACAGATTTGGATTGCGATTTCAGTGGTGTGCCTGACGTCTGCGAACTTGCTGATGGCCTACTTGAAGACCTCGATGGCAACGGTCAACCGGACATCTGTCGGTGTGTCGGCGATGTTGTGGAAGATGATGTGGTCGACCTGACCGACCTTCTGCATGTGCTGAATCAGATCGGTCAAATGGGCGGAAGTGGCGATGCTGATTGGAGTGGTAACGTCGACATCATCGACGTCTTGGTTGTGCTGCACCACTGGGGTGGGTGTGGAGGCCCGATTGGCCCACCATAGTGGCCAAACGGCACCCACATCACCCCTAAAGCTAGGTTTCCAAATGGAGCCGATCGGGCTCGAACCGACGACTTCCTGCTTGCAAAGCAGGCGCTCTCCCAACTGAGCTACGGCCCCTAAGGGGGTCACAGGATACAGATACCAATCACCCCGCGTTCAAAAAAGGCTCAATTATCAATGTCCACCAAACTGCTTGAGATACCCAAACACACCTAGGTCGCCCAAAGTATGGGCACTACGACAAGCAGGTTGACTTACACAGGCGGCGTTTTAGCGGATTGGTCACTGAGCGGGCGTGACCGAAACAAGATCAACTCGCTCCGGCTCGACGGTGGTGACCTGCCACTGACTGTTCCACTCAAGCCGACCAACAATGCCAACACGCTGACCAAGCATGCCACGGACATCTACTTCAGACTCAGGTGAGATGTATGCCAGCGAGCGACCTGAGAATGGGTCTTGCAAACGGTAGAAGATTGGGCGTTTTACACCATCAAAGACTGGTGAGATTGTGAGCTTTCCACGCAGCACATAATCAGGCGACTCATCGAGAATAGCTTGCTGTGTCGCTAGTTCAGAACGCGATCGATCAATACGAGCTTTGGCCGACACAATGTCCTTGCGTGTTGCATTGAGTGTGCGGGCGAGATCAAGTTGTCGGAGTCGGAATGTGGCAAGTTCGGCGATGTCTGGGTGCGCTGTTGCCTCGGCGTCTATAACCTTGATGTAGCCAGCACGCAGTTGCTCAACAGACTTAACATCGAGGCGGTGGAGTGGTGTTGCTGTAATCGTCGCCTCAAGCGACTCCCATTGATGGTTGTGATACACCGGCGGTGCTTCAACCACAACAACGGGCTCTGGAATAACTTCAACCGGGGGCTCAACTGGCGTTTGCATGGAGGCGATCCACGCTCCACGAAGATTGGACCACTGACTCCAGTTACTCAAAGGGCTGCTTGGTTGCGTGTGCATCCATTGCGGTGAGGCATCATGGGGTTGTGCTTCATGGTTGGAACCGGTTGCCAAAGTGGCCGGAGCCAACATAGAGGAGTTGATCCACACTTCGGCAGTCGGTGGAAGTGCGACTTGATGAACCCTGAACTCGCCGCGACCAGTGACATCCGCAGCAGCGGTCGAGGAGTCCAAGATCGTCACCGTGTCGCCCGATTGCAGCAGGCAAATCCACCCATAGGTTTCAGCCCACTCATTGGATGTTGGATTGGGGACGAGGACTTCAATGCGACCATTGGCCCGACCAGTTCCATCACCAAGCACCTCAAAGCGTCCAGACTCACTTGCGGGATACCGAATAACACCAACCGCGTCACGAAACAACGGGCCCTTGGCCGGCACACGGGCCCACCCCGAGGGCGTGGTCTCACTCACCGTCACTGGTGTTCCTTTGGGGGCGGTCATGAAGGTGTAGTAATCACCACCAGGCCCAGTGCGAATCGGCGTGGCGTCCATGGTGGTCATATAGAGACCTGGTGCTAGGTTGGGGGCAGCGCTCTGAAAACCAAGTGCTGACCCGGCGACCAAAAGAACGGAAAGTGGTGTGAACATGTGTGTTGGATCTCCTGAGTGCGAGGCTATCGGGCTGACGCACCATCGGCAACCCTGACATCAGTAGTGGATGCATGGTGCATGGCCTTGGTGGCACCACCTGTACCATCTCAGGCAATGGCGCAACTGGTCTCTGGAAGCGAGCACATTGAGCTGGCCGTGGCTGAACTCCACGCCAGCCGCCCTGTGGTCATTCCGACCGAAACGGTCTATGGTTTGGCCGCGCCGACCTTTGATGAGCGGGCGATCGAAGCGGTCTTTCGCCTCAAGGGCCGACCCATGGACAATCCCCTGATCGCTCATGTGGTCGACGCTGCAGCGGCTAGACAGGTCGTTGCGTCGTGGGACGACCGAGCCGATCGGCTGGCCGCCGCCTGCTGGCCAGGCCCATTGACACTGGTGCTTCCCAAGGCTTCGAGGGTGCCGTCACTGGCCACGGGCGGCCGATGCACCGTGGCGGTTCGATCTCCAGACCACCCGGTTGCCCAAGCACTTCTCAAGGCCTTTGACGGACCCATCTCGGCACCCTCAGCCAACCGAAGTGGTTGTGTCTCACCCACTCAAGCCTCACATGTGATCAACGATTACGCAGACGTTCCAGAAGCTTCATCGTTGTTAGTACTCGATGGAGGCGCGTGCAGCAGGGGCGTCGAGTCGACAGTTCTAGACCTCACCACAGAACATCCTCACATTCTTCGTGTTGGGACCATCTCAGCCCAAACCATTGTGTCCATCATTGGTCGCATTCAAGAGACACCGCTGCCCCAACACCAAACACATTCACCAGGGACACGGTGCCGACACTACGCGCCCCAAACCCCCATTGAATTGATCGATGGTGCAGATGTTGCCAGCAGGCTCGCTGGGTCGTGTGGGACACAATGTGTGTTTGGGCCTGCGGGAACAGATGTCCAACCACCTCATATGTTCATGGAGCGACCACCAGACCCCACTGCAGCCGAGGCTTGTCTCTACGCTCAACTTCGTGCTGCCGATGTGCTCAGCCCAACTTGTTTGCTGATAGTTCTCCCCCCAGATGAACCACAATGGTCAACTATTCGTGACCGCCTCACCCGCGCTGCGGCCCCACGAAACACAACCAGAGACTAGTTGGGATAACTCGCAGACCATTCTCAATGCAGTGGATTTGTACACATAATGAAATCAGCCTGAGGCAGACTTGTGTTGGCAACAACCTCATCACAGGCCGGCTCTAGACTAATTGTCACTACCCGAGCAGCGGGAGCCCGCCGCTTGATTTGCTCGACAGTTCCTCCCCCATGGTCACTGTGAAATCGTCCGATGAGCAGGATGACCGGGGATCCGTGGGTGCCAAGCGCATCAACGGTGCTTCGTGCCATCGTCGCGTCCCACACTTGCTGGGCACGGAAGAAAGATTCAATCAACTCCACATCCACATCACCATCTGGGTCATGGCCACCCATTAAGTCAAAGAAGCGATCTCGATACGGTCCTGTACTGAGTGTGTCGGGATGCGAGACAAAGTCGCGTCGCGTCGCGTCCAACGCATCAATGGACTCCCAACCCACACTTCGGGCCCGCTTGACATAGCGTCGCGGTGCATTGGCTGCAATAACCGCCGCATCTCGCTCAATAGCAGCGTCGACTACCGGGTGATACCACGCAGCCCAACTACCAGTACCCGACCAGTTGGTGGAATTGGTGAGCGACGCAAAGGTCTTGGCATCGATGACCCCATCCCGATAATCCTCGACCAAAATCTGCTCATCCCGCTCAAGCATCTCCATTGAGAGCGCACCATGACCTCCGGTGAGCACATCCTCAGTGATAGCCAATTGGGCCGCATGGCCAGTGGCGTCGTTGTGTTGTTCTCCCACCACGATGATGTCCGCGCCTCGCATTCGGCTCAACGCCGCACCCCAGGTCATGTGGTCGCCTGTTCGGCCATCAATGACCACCAAATCTGTTCGAATGTTGACGGACGAGGCTGTGACAGGCGTTTTTGTGGTCGCCCCACACCCCTGGACTAATCCCAACAAGAGCAAGAGAACACAATGTGTGGTTGCTTTCATGGTTGATGGAGGCCTTTGCGGGGTGCTGGACGTGGGGGGATTGAGTAGCGGTCGGCTTGGCAGTACAATACCTCGATTCACTTTGATTCAGGCATTCCAGGGAAGAGAGAGGTCATGAGCACCATGGTGGGTACGACACAAAGCAGTAGTGGACTTGACACGGTCATCGGTGGCTCGGCCATCGACCCAGAAGAAGCACTGGCTAAAGCCAAGGCGTGCGAGGTCGATGGAAATCGCATTGGTGCCATTGAGGTACTTCGGGAAGCCGCTGGCAGCAAAGATGACCGCGTACTTTTCCGCCTTGCGTGGCTACTGGATTTGTGTGGCGAGGAAGAGGAGGCAATCTCTTGGTATCAAGAGTGTGTTTCTCAAGATCGCCCACTGGTTAACGCACTCATCAACCTCGCGGTGATCTTTGAGGATCATGGCGACTTTGGAAAGGCAGAGAAGTGCCTCAGCCAAGTGCTGATGACTCATCCCAATCACACCCGCGCTCGACTGTTCATGCGTGACGTGCGTGCGTCCAAGGACATGTTCTACGATGAGGGCGAGGCTCGTGACTTGGCCAAGCGCAATGCGCTATTGGATACACCGGTCACTGACTTTGAACTCTCGGTCCGGGCTCGCAATTGCCTCAAGAAGATGGAAATCCGAACACTTGGCGACTTGCTCAAAGTATCGGAATCCGAACTGCTTGCCTATAAGAATTTCGGCGAGACATCACTGGTCGAAATCAATGCAATGTTGGTTTCCAAGAACCTTCGCTTGGGCCAGAACCTCGACTCCCACTACCAACGTGTTCGCGCTGATATCTATGAAGATCTCAAAGATCGCGCACCAGAAGAAGTGCTCAATCGCCAAATTTCACAGTTGGATTTCTCGGTTCGCGCACGGAAGGCCTTGCAACTGCTTGGTGTGCAGACGGTCGGCGATCTGGCGACCCGAACCGAAGCAGAACTTATGGGTATCAAGAACTTTGGCCACACGAGTTTGATTGAGGTCCGCGAAAAACTTGATGCGTTGAACCTGTCACTCCGCACCATCGAGTAGTGAAGTTGGATCGTGTTTCAATGGGTACCCACCTTACGTGGGTGCTGTGTGCCGCCACCATTTTGGTGTGTGGGTGCGAGCGTCGTGAGGTACCACTGGTGCCCGCACCCAATGCCTCGCAGGCGGCTCAAAATCCGACACCCACCCGGCCGATCATTGCCATTCCCAATACCGAACCAACGGTTCGGGTACGGATTCGCCACATCACAGATGCTGGCGATGTCACTACCACTCCAACATCAGGCGTGATGCGGTTGATCGATCTTGCGGGCAATCGGGTGGAAATTTCCACAGCACTGCACGTCTCTCGGCGTGGTGGGCGGTGGCGTGGCGTTCCCGAATCTGTATCACATGGGGATGTGATTGAACTGCATTGCGAGGCGCCTATCAGCGTGTCTCAGTTCAGGGGCGATCCGCGTCGCTACGCGGGATTTATTCGACTGCTTGCTGGTGACCAGCACGATCAATTCATGGTGATCAACGTGGTTCCAATGGAGGAGTACATTCCCGGCGTGCTCGCTGGTGAGTTGTTTGAGGGGTGGCACGATGCGGTCTTTGAAGCCCAGGCCATCGCGGCTCGTGGCTTTGCTATTTCCGAGTGCCAACAACGCCGCCGCAAAGATTGGGATGTCACCGACACACAAGCATCACAAGCCTACGTTGGTATTCCATCTTGGCCTCAAGCAACCACCTGTGCTACAAAAACTCGCGGCAATGTGCCGGTTTGGCAAGGCGGTGTGTTGCCGGGATATTTCTCCAGTTGCTGTGGTGGTCGTGCAGCGACTGCTCGTGATTCCATTGGCCCCAACCCACTCAATGACATACCCCCACTGCAGGGCCACATCGCACCACCAAAATGCCAAACCGCGCCACTTTATGAGTGGGAGATGGAGTGGAATGCGCAAGACGTGCGAGATGTACTGCGGCGGTGGGGTCGTGATCACACACACGATGGACTGGCCACGCTTGGGCGGATCACTTCCATTTCTGGATCAGACCCTAATCAACACGATCGACCAACCAAGTTGGAGATTCACACAGATCACGGCACTGTTCATATTCGCTGTGTGGATTTCCCCGCCATGCTCTCCGGCGGTGGAGCGAAAAGACTCAAACCACCTTGGTCTGGCTGGGTCAATGGAACGGTGGCCAATGGTCGGTTAACAGTCAAGGGTCATGGCTTTGGCCACGGCGTAGGTCTTTGCCAGTATGGCGCCCAAGGGATGGCTGGGCAGGGGGCCAACGCCCAGGAAATCATCTCTTTCTACTACCCAAGTGTGGACATTGTGACCGCATGGTGACAACACCCGTGGCCATAAGGCCACGGGTGTTGGGTGTACGTGATTGGCACCAAACCGATCAGAATCGTTGGTCATCAATGGCCAGTGTGGCGGGAGTTGGGGTTGGTCGCAGGCCTTCAAACGGATCGATACCGTCGTACGCCATGTCCATGTCGGATCTGGCACGAGACTCATACTCATGCTGGCGGCCCTGCTCGGCCAGCGATTGAAGCGTGCCTTCTTGTACGGCGCTCAATTCGGCGAGTCGCGACTCAATCTGACGCAGGCTTTCAATATCCCCAGGTGTTCGGAACCGGCTGAGTGTCTCTTGTTGTGATTCCGTCAGTGCGATCAAACGATCGTTGCGTTCAATGGCATCGATCTGGCGGTCCAGTTGCCAGACCTGTGCTTGGTAGTCGGCATATTCACGTTCGATTTGTTCAAGCAGAGCCGTCATACGGTCATGCTGTGCGTCGAGCAACTCAACTTGGCGCCGATCGGCAACGAGTCGTTGTTGATAGGTCTGATGAATGTCTCGGACACGGCGACCTTCACGATAGGCCACCTCAAGGTCTACCCCAGCGTCCCCGCTGACCAAAGAGACTGTTTGTATGCCAGATTTCTGAGCGACATCAACTCGTTTTGCAAGCGATCGCAGGTCCGAGTCGGTCATGGCGACCACCCGACGTGCGACATCGGAGTCATGTTCAAGTTGACCAAGTTGGGTGTTGAGTTTGGCGATTTCTCCACGGACTTCCGCAATACGGTCCGGGTACTCCTCGGCGAGGTCGTGCAAACGCTTTCGAAGTGATAGCGCTTCTTCTTGGTCGATATACCGATCGACAACCACACTGGCTTTATCTTGGAATGTGTGGAAGGCTGCCGCGACTCGCCCAGGCCCAACCAGAATGGTGATGCCACCGATGACCACACCGGTGACAAGGGTCCAGCGAACGATTGTTTTGCAGATGCTCATGATTCAGTCCTTTCGCCACACAATTTGTGGCTACAAAGGGTTGTTGGGCATGTGCACTGACAGTTTTCACCCTGCGACGCAATAATGACGCTTTATCCGTGAAATCAGTATTGGACCGATCCCAATACCTTGTTGCCGCCAGAGGCCACCCATGCATCAACTCACCACCACGTTTGTACGACGGCTCCGCGATCGCGATGAAGCGGCGTGGTTTGAGTTGTGGCGGGTATTTGCCCCAGTGCTTCGGGGCCAACTTACAAAATGGGGCAACGGGCGGCTCGGGGCCGAAACTGTGCGGGATCTCAGTCAAGAGACACTCGCGGCCCTCAGTAAGTCGATCGAGCGATTTGATCCAACCCGGGGCGTCCGCTTCAGTACATGGTTGTTGGCCATTGCTCGCCACACCATGACCGATGAATTTGATCGTCGCATGGCGATCAAACGTGGTGCTGGAAAAAAACCATCACACCTGGAAGAAGATTGGATGGGCGGGATCTCAACGGCTATTGATGAACGGTACGAACAGCAGATTTTTGAAGCCAAGGTGGCGGCAGCTATTCGGCAAGCGGAGTCTGATGGAGACTTCTTGTGCTTTGAGGTCTATCGCATGCGAGTCTTTGATGGACGGCCAGGACGAGAAGTCGCTACACAGTTTGGCGTCAGTCAACCAACTATTAGCAGGCATTTGCACAAGGCTCGCACTCAACTTCGCCATCGATTGTCAGAAGTGGTGGCAACATGGAGTTTCACCCCCGAAGAGTTGGCTGAAGCCGAGCTAGCGGGCCTTTCAAGTGATGATGGCTTGTTCGACGAAGCACTGGCCGAAATTTGGCATCGTGCCGCAACATTTGACACTCACGATGGGGAGGCGTGACACGTGTCGTGGCTAGTTGTCATTCTGATTGCCATTACAGGGCTCTTTATCGCATCAATGGCCACCGGTGTGCTGCTCCGACATTTGCTTGTGCCAGGTATTTGGGGCATCTTTCATGGGGTTCGCTTAGTCGGTCAGGTCATCATCGAGTTGGTCCGCGATCTGTTGGCCGCCGCGTGGCATCTGGTTGTTGCGGTGTTGCAGCTCCCGATCATTCTTGGAATGTTGGTGTTTGGCAAGTGGCAGCGAGCCCGCGACCTAACTCGCGCCATTGGCCTTCGTTTTCGACGTGTTGGTCGTAGAGTCAGTGGTTTGGTGACCAAGACTGCGCCAGTAGCTTCTGGGATACGGGCGACACCATCTCGCCGTCAAATGCCCCGTGGTGGTTCCAAGGAGTTTCCTGGCTGGACCATTGTGGGCGAATTGAAACCAGGTGGGTCAGGTGCGCAACTTCATATTGCGGAACCCGCGATGGGAGCGCCTACAGATGCACCGCCCAAAGTTGTCATCAAGTGTTTTGATCTGTCCTCAGGATCACCACTTGGTCAGATGATTCGCGAATCTCGCGCGCTTGATGGTGCCAAGCAACTCGGTTTGGTCATCGAACACAACCACGACGAACATCGATTTTGGTATGTGATGCCGTACATTCCTGGGACCCATTTGGGTGAAGCGATTCAATCAATGCAAGCGGCCGGCCCACTACCAGCCCCCCGTGATTTACAACAGATGCTTGGTTGGCAGCGTGATCTACTGGCCACACTTCGGGAGTACCACGACGCGGGTCTTTGGCACAAGGACATCAAACCAGAAAATATCATCATCAACGACACCGGGGCCCACCTTGTTGACCTTGGCTTAGTCACTCCTTTACGAAGCGCGATGACCCTGACAACACATGGGACCGAGTACTTCCGCGATCCTGAGTTGGTTCGGCAAGCGGTTCGTGGTGCCAAGGTGGCTGATGTGGATGGCGCACGCTTTGATGTGTACTCAGCTGGCGCCGTGTTGTACTACATGCTTGAGGGCACATTTCCAGCCCATGGAAACCTCAGTCGATTTCAACGAAGCAGTGGCGATGCCATTCGCTGGGTGATTCGGCGTGCCATGGCCGACTACAACCAGCGGTATGAGATGATTGACAGCATGCTTGCAGATGTCAATTTTCTTGCGAACGCAGCATCACCAGCAGATGTTCGGCCAGCAGACTTGCCCAGTTTCAGTGGTCAACAACCTGACGATGCTTCAGAAGTGCAAAGTCCAAAGTCATCAGATCGCGTGGCGGTGCAGCGTCGTCCGCGGTTGGAGGTTTCCGATTGGTGGTCTGGAGCCTACCGCGTACTTGATGCTGTTCCAGGCGTTGTGCACCGACTCGACGATGCATTCTCGGCAGCACAACGTGCGCGTCGTGATCGAAGGTCCGCCCACCAAGAGGCACGGGCCCGCCGCCGCGCCGCCCGCCGCGCCTCCCTTGGTGGAGCAGTTGCATTTTTGGTTGGCTGTGTGTCGCTCGTGTTGGTGTATGTCGTGGTGTCTGAGATAACCGAATCAGGTAGTGACGCCCATGTGTCCATGGCAGTGGAGTCGCTTCCACGGGGTACGGGCCGTGTGCTGGTACTCAATGATCATCCAACATGGACAGGTGGGGGTGCGGACTTGGTCGATCGATTGATCGTAGCGGGCTGGTCACCCAAGATTGATGGCGCTGCCGAGGCAGGCTTTCGTCGCGCCATGCCCACGTCTGGTGTCGATGCCCATGACTTTCAAGACAGCGCGCGAGCCGCACTTCGAGCATTAGATCTTGATGCGGCCGCCATCATTCGCTCGTTGGGGCCAGACGGGGGGGTGATCGAGGTCGTTGTCGTTACTGATGACGGTGTGACGACCTGCCGACCATTCGGTGGGAATGGGGCGCAAGGGGACGTACAATCGTCGCCATGAGCATGACACCCTCCCCCGGGGCACAACTTCGACAACTGATGGACGCTGGGACAGTGGCGGCGCCTGGTGCCTTTACGGCCTTGGTGGCCAAGGCTGTAAAAGCGGCGGACTTTAAAGCTGTCTATATCTCAGGTGGTGCGACGGCCAATACAGCTGGTGTTCCGGATGTGGGCTTGCTCACGTTGACCGAAGTGTGCCGCACGATTCGTGAGGTGGCGTCTGGAAGCGGGCTTCCGACAATTGTCGATGCGGATACGGGATATGGGGAAGTGGAGATGGTCCGTCGCACAGTCGTTGAATACGAGCGAGCTGGCGCCGCTGCGATGCACATCGAAGATCAAGTCTTCCCAAAGCGGTGTGGGCATCTTGACGGCAAGACGTTGATCTCAACAGAGGACATGTCACACAAGATTCGTGCGGCTTCGGAGTCCAAGTCACATGATTTTGTACTCGTGGCCCGGACCGATGCGAGGGGAATCGATGGGTTGGATGCGGCAATTGAGCGAGGGTGCGCGTATCGCGATGCTGGTGCTGACATGATCTTTCCAGAGGGACTCACCAGTGCGTCGGAGTTCGCTACGTTTGCCAGGGCATGCCCAGGATTACTTTTGGCCAACATGACCGAGTTTGGGAAGACGCCGATCATTCCGCTGTCGGACTTTGAGTCGATGGGGTACGACGTGGTGATCTTTCCGGTCACCATGCAACGTATCGCCATGCACGCTGTGGAGCATGCGCTGGGCGTATTGCGACGCGATGGGAATGTTGAGTCACTGCTTGATTCCATGCAGACTCGAGAGGCCTTGTATGACTTGCTTGGGTACACACCAGGGCAGGAGTGGTCGCCAGCAGACCACTAGTGGTCCATTGGTATTGTCAGAAACAGGCCTATCGGGAATAGGGGGAATTTGGTAAGATCACCCCTCTACTCGAGCGTTGTGGTGGGTTCTGGGGGCGCGGCGCTAGATAGGTCCGAGAACACTTTTGTCTTCGGTTTGGTTTATTTCAGAGGGATTTGATCAATATGTCTAGCGCGACCACTGCCCCAAAGATCGCCGATGCCCGTGGCCTTGCTGGCCAGACCATCGGCGACACCACCATCTGCTCAGTCAATCAGACGCAGCTCATTTATCGCGGCTACGAGATTGCCGATCTCGCCGCGCACGCGACATTCGAAGAAGTGGCGCACTTGCTGCTTGTGGGCCACAAGCCTACTGCCAACGAACTTTCTGCTTTCGACGCAGATCTCCGATCAGTACGTCGCATTCCTGTTGTGGTCCGTGATGCAATCGTAAAAATCGCAGTAGAGACACCAAAGGCACACCCAATGAGTGTGCTGCGGACGGCTGTGTCAATGTTGTCACACCTCGATCCTGATTGCGAAGACAACTCGGCTGAGGCAGAGCTTCGCAAGTCCTGCCGACTCTTCGCTCAGATTCCAACTTGCATCGGTACACACCAGCGTGCACTTGATGGCAAGACACCCGTTGAGCCCGATGACACACTGACACATGCGGGAAATTTGTTGTGGTGCATGACTGGAGAAAAGCCCGGCGAGGGCGCTACCAAGGTCATGGATGTTTCACTCATCTTGTATGCCGAGCACGATTTCAATGCGTCGACCTTTACAAGTCGGGTGATTGCGTCGACCAATGCAGACATGCACTCGGCCATCTGTGGTGCTATTGGTGCGCTCAAGGGCAATCTTCATGGCGGGGCCAATGAAGCTGCGATGGAAATGCTTGCTGACATCATGCGGGATACCGCCGATGGTGCGATGAGCGTCAATGACTGGATGCAACGAGCTTTCGACCAAAAACGAAAGCTCATGGGATTTGGACACCGTGTGTACAAGAATGGCGACCATCGGGCCGGCATCCTTCGAAGTTGGGGCCTCAAGTATGCTCAAACTGAGAATGGAGATGCCCAGAAGTGGTTTGATCTTGGTGATCAAGTGCAATCCATCATGCTCGAACAGAAGAACATCCACCCCAATGTGGATTTCCCGTGCGGCATGACCTACTTCGCTCTTGGTATTCCTGTTCCGCAGTACACCCCCATCTTCGTGGCAGCTCGAATCACCGGCTGGTGCGCTCATATCATGGAGCAGCACGCCAACAATCGCATCATTCGTCCTCTGGCCCAATACACCGGCCCAGAACTCAAGAACTGGTCTGACTGACAACCAGATTCATTTCTACGGTTCTCGCCGCAGCTTCCAAGATGGCAAGGGTGAGTTCAGGAAGAGTTTTGCCCTTGTCTTTTGTATGGCGAAGCTGCGCGGGTGAGCATTTGGAAGCATTGTTCTATTCCATTCCCCCGCCAAGCCGCTGTACAATTCACACCTCAACCACTACAGGAGCCCCACTATGTCTGACGTCACTCACATCACCGTCATCGGCGCTGGAACTATGGGCAGTGGCATTGCGTTGACTGCGGCCATGGCTGGTATCAAGGTTTGCCAGGTTGATGTGTCTCAAGACCAACTTGATCGCGCTAGGGGCTATCACGAGAAGACTGCCGCCCGCAATGTAGCCAAGGAACGCATGACACAATCGCAGGCTGATGAGATGCTTGCGGGCATTGGATATGCCACCGAGACGTGCATGGCGGGCGAATCGCAATTTGCCATCGAGGCTGCGACTGAAAACAAGGGCCTCAAGAAGAAAATCTTCGCCTCCATGGTCGAGACCTTCTCAAACGATTGCATCTTGGCGACCAACACATCGTCGATTTCCATCACTTCGATTGCCGACCAAGTTGGTTCTGCCGCCGATCGGGTGATTGGCATGCACTTCTTCAATCCGGTTCCGGTCATGAAACTCGTCGAAGTCATCAAGTGCCCCGCGACAAGTCAAACCACGCTCGATCGCACGATGGAACTAGGAGAGGCGATGGGGAAGACCCCGATCGCCGCCAACGACCACCCTGGCTTTGTGAGCAACCGTGTTCTCATGCCCATGATCAACGAAGCCTTCCATGCGTGGAATGATGGCGTTGCTGAACCCGAGGCCATCGATGGGATCATGAAACTTGGTTGTGCCTTCCCAATGGGCCCACTGCGGCTGGCGGACCTGATTGGCCTAGACGTCTGCCGTGACATCATGCTCGTCCTCCATGAAGGACTGGGCCATCCCAACAAATACGCACCATGTCCCAAACTCGTCGAACTTGTCGAAGCTGGACGTCTTGGCAACAAGACCAGTTGGGGTGTGTATGACTACCGCCAAGCAGCAGCGACCGCGTGATCATTGGCGCTGTTTGGGGTTGAGCACGCAATTTGGCCGATGAAAGTATGTGCTAATTAAAACGCCTGCCGGGGCGCGAATCTTGAACATCACCCTTGCCGCTTCCATGATGGCAGGTGTGACATGCTCTGTTCGTGCCGGGACCGCATTGGAAGAAGCAAAGCTCTGGTCCTCCTTGGGCCGTACCGGCTGGAGACACAATCGGCAGAGTGATGAGGCAATCACCGATAACACAAACCTCTCCTACGAGCAGCGGCGTGCCATCGTGGCGATGAAGGCTGGGAAGCACGATGACCCGGCGGTACGGGCAGTGGTCTTGCCGATGGTGCAACGGGCGATTTCCAATCTTGCTGATGACAACCACAAGTGGAATGCCCACGGGGCCCGTAATTTTCTGGAAATCACTGGCCAATTCGCCACGCCGTTTCTGGAACTCAAGATGATCACAGGGGATCGCCAACAGCGTTCCCATTGTGTGGAACTTCTGGCGAGGGCCCGTTCTGTGTCCGATCCGGCGGCGGTGGCCCGGGGAATTGTCGGGAACCTCGCCGACGACAATTATGGCGACCCAACCCGCAACTCCCTATCGGCATTCAATAGGTTGGCTCGAAGCGATCAACTCTTACAACTGGCCAAACCGGCCCTGATTGAGTCATTGAGTTCTGATGATGCACAACTCCGGTTCAACTCAGCCCAGCTTCTGTGTATTTATGGCGAAGAAGATCAGGCGGAGCGGCTTGTTGAGATCCTTTCACCCCTGTTGGATGATGACGATGCCCAGGGCACAGCATGCTCATCAGTAGCATGCCTATCGCTTCTTGGAAGTGCTGCCATCGACCCACTTCGGGCCTGTCGAATTAATAGGGATGAGCAGGGGCGACTCCTTGTGGATCACCTACTCTTTCGGTTGGCTGGACCAGGGACGCCACATGCTCGCGAGTTGACCGAAAAAGCACGCAAGAAGATCACCTCTCTCGTGTATGACCCAATCAACATCAGCATGATCAACTTGCTTGTGGGATCAGGCGACAAGATCCAATGTGGACATAGGTCCGGGTTCAGTCCGTGGGCTTCAAGTCGGCGATGGAGACACCGACCGTATCCAAACAATCAACGAACACCAGAACAGAAGTATGAACCATGGGTCCGCGAGACATTGAGCCTTGGCCCTCGGGCACTGGTTGAGACGATGATGCAACGCCAACTCAATCACTACTATCGTCAGTGGCCACGGGCCGAGTATGAACTCATCCAACAGACATTCGATCGCTTGCTTGTGTCAGAAGGCATTCGGCCAGCGGACCCTTTGTGGTGTGCCCAGAATCTCCGTATCGATCAACCAGTCAGGTGACAACACCAATCCCCATCCATTGCGACGGCTTGGCCGAGATCATCGCCGCGGAATCCATTGTCGTTGATGTAGAAGGGCGAATAGTCCGAATATGGAGCGGTTGGGGTGTGGCCCACAAGTTCCATTTGGACGCATCGCTTAGTCTGCCGAGATTCGGATCAAGACGCAAGGAAAAACCAATATAGAACCCGCTACGGCCGTAGAATCCAAGATTCATGGAACAGCCATCCACCCACAGAATCTGGAGCCTGCCACTGGACCTGCTCAGCAGTGTTCGGGTGGGCATATTTTTACTCACCGTGCTCTTCGTGTACTGCTCGATTGGTTCGGCCGGCGTGCCGGTGAGTGTGTGGATCTGGGAGCCCAACGCTTGGTACACGTTGCGTGAGCACCGCCTGTTCGAAATGACCGAGTACGAGTGGTTCAATTGGTGGCCGTTCTACTCACTGGTCGCGGCCATCTGCGTGGTCATGGCTACGACGACGATTCGCCGTATTCCACTGACGCCCATCAATGCGGGCGTGTGGATGATTCATACCGGCATCATTGTGCTGTCAATTGGGTGCGTGATTTACTTTGGCACCAAGATCGAGGGCGATGTGGCTATCGCACGCGGCCGGTTGGTTGTGCAGGTTCCTGGACATGACCCAGTCGAGATGCGTGCCATGCCCGGGGCGTCAATGACAGCGGGCAACGCGACATCACCGTGGACGTTCCATGTTGAGAGCATCGACCCCGAGTGGTCACTTCTCAGCGGAGATGATGCAGGCACACAAACCTATGCAGTGACCGTAGCAGTCGAGCGCCCGGATGAGTCATCGTTCATGCGACAAGTCATCGCGGGCTATCCCCAGTACACCGAAGACATCGTGCCCAGTGGCGACCCCTCCCAGCCGATGGGCAGAGCCAAAAAGGTGATCGGTACCCCACTGGTTGATGAAACCCTATCAATCGCCTTGGAGCCAGATTTTCGCAAGACCTTTTACTTGCAGGCGACTCCATCGTTGTACGTGCGGGAGTTAAAGCCTGGACCGATGGGGGACGCTATTGCGGCGACCCCATGGATCGAACGACCGGTCGAGACCTTGCCACGATTCAATGACCGCATTACCGATGCGTCACTCATGTGGCCCGCCAGCGATCCGATTGTCGTTGACCCAATGCTGATTACCGTCGAATCCGTCGATGACAGGGATCCACTGGCAGGGATACCGCTACAGATCACCGACTACCTTCGATACGCCATCATGCAGACACGCCCGTCGCCTACCACTGAGGGCCCACCCCAGCCCTGGGCTTCTGTTCGTCTGACGACGCCTGACGGCCGAAGCCAATCACATGATGTGCATGTGTTGGGGGGGCCTTCAACCGCACCGCCTGACCAGCTGGCCATTTCGTGGATCGACGATGACACAGATCTTCAGGCTGCTGCGATACCACACCTAGAAGTGTCAGTGCCTGAATCTGATATCACCCTGACCGTTCCGATCGAATCTGTTGGTGCCCTTGATGCAGATCTCGCCTGGACGCCTGTAGATGGAACACCATTCTCGTTTCGAGTCGAGCGACTCGATAACAACCTATATATCGCTGGTCGCGATGTCTCGATGGCTCGTGTCTCCATCGATGATGGGCAGAAGCAGTGGCAGCGGTGGGTGTTTGATGACCCTGCGCTCAACGGCGATCTCCCCACCAACGAATCCGATCAGCACGAGAGTGCAGGTTCGCCCGATGAGCGAATCATCATGCAATACATTCCGCCGGCCATTGGCAGCGCCAGTTTGCAACTGGTGGCTGGGCCTAATGATGATCAATTGCGGCTTCGGATCATGCTGCCGGGCATCGAGTCGACGCCCATGCCAGTGACAGTCGGCACACCCATAGAGTTGACCAGGGGCATCAATTTGACTGTCGAGGAGTTTCTACCACGTGTTCGCATGGAGACACGCCCGATGATCATTTCGCAGCGGCAGCGAGATCGCGCCGCGGCCAACCAATTTAGCATGGTACGGGTCATGCTCCCAGACACTGGGGAGCGTTCGGCATGGTTGGCCCAACATCACTATCCATTTGAGTCTAAGCAGGACAGCGTATTGGGATTCCGATACCAACCAACCTCCGTGACACTCCCCGATGGCCGCATGATCGAGTTGATGTTATCACGCCGAACAGCGGCCTTACCTTCTGCCGTGTCGCTCGATGGGTTTCGCATTGCGACCCACGTCGGTGGTTTTACTGGTGATGTCAGTAGCGTGCTCAATTGGCATAGCCAGATTCGATTTGAGGATGGTCAAGATGTGCAGGTGGAGGAAGTGAGCGTCAACGACCCAGGGGAACGCGAGGGGTTGTGGTTCTTTCAATCCCAGTGGGACCCACCCGATCCACAGGGAAACCGGGGCGGCGTGCCATCGATGGGCCGGAACTTTACAGTCCTCGGTGTTGGGAACCGCAACGGTGTCTGGACGATGTTGGCTGGATGTATTCTCAGCGTAGTGGGCATGATCTACGCGTTCTATGTCAAGCCAATGCTCAAGCGTAGCGCATCATTGAAGGTGTATTCTGGTCTCAAGGAGACCGCATCATGATTCGTCTGACGTGCATGATGTTGGCAGTCGTGGTGAGTTCGTTCGCCGCCGCGCAGGATGCGCAACTCACGAAGCCGACCGATACGGGCTCCTTTTATACCGACGTCGATCTATCCCCCCTCGATGAAGTCGCCGTCTGGCAGGATGGTCGGCTTAAGAGTTTTGAGTCGTTTTCCCGTGACACCATGAATTGGATCAGTGGGCCTCGCCGTCCTGGTGGGTTACAACCTCGCGTGGCCATGCTCGATGTGATGCTCCGACCATCAGTGTGGAGCGATCAGGATCTGTACTACGTCAATAACAAGTTGGTGCGAGTCGAAATTGCCCGGACATTGCGTGATAGCACAGCACGCCCATTGATCGCAACCGACGAGCGATTGGAGTCATTCATTGATCGTGGCCTGGCGCCTCAAGCATTCCTCGTGCAGTCGGATGTGCAGTCGCTACTGGCCAACATGCGTACTGACGTTATGCGATTTGCCAAACCAGTGCGGGCCATTGATACAGCGCTGTTTATGGCGAGACCAGAGATAATTCGTGGAGAACTCACGCTGGTGCCACCAGTAGGCGATGATGCACAACAGAAGCCATGGGGCAGAATTGATGATGTGGGCGCCCAAGACCCATCATCGCCAACAGCCTCGGCTTGGACTCATTTACAAGACAGTTGGCTCAGGGGCGATTCCGCTGGTGTGTCCACAGCAGCAGCCCAGTTGGCGTCATCACTACGAAGCATCAACCCCAATGTGTACCCATCACCACAACGACTGCGTGCAGAGTCCCTGTACTTTCAGTGGCGAGGATTTACATGGGGTTGGATTGTGTACGTGCTTGCCATTGCGGCGCTGCTCATGTGGATTGTGTATCGATGGCGTGGGGCCTACTGGGTGGGTTTGATGATCTTCTTGGTGGCGGCTGGTTTGCACACAACATCGATCATCATGCGGACGTATATATCGGGGAGATGGCCCAATATCAATATGTACGAGGCGGTGACGACCAGCGCTTGGTACGGCGTTGTTTTTGCGTTGATCATGGAGTTGATTGTTCGCAAGACGCGGATGCAAGGTCTCTTCTTGCTTGCCGCTGCATTGTGCGCCATGGTCTCGCTGATGGCGGCGCACCTCGACCCAGTCCATCTGAATCCGGCCATTGGAAACAAGATGCCGGTGCTTCATGACCTGTGGCTGCACATCCACACAAATGTGATCATCTTCTCGTATGTACTCATCTTTCTCGCGGCGATATCGGCCTTGTTATTCCTCATTAGGCGAGGCATTCAGTCATTGGTGGGCGGCGTGGATATCTCCTCGGATTATGCTCGCGCTGGTGGCGCTGGGTTTTTGATGGCACCGCGCCCCGATGGTTCGACTGCACTGACCGCTTCGAACACAACTTTCGGCCAAGTGCTCGATGGTGCAACGATGGTACTGGTGGAGTTGTCGTTCATCCTGCTTTGGGCAGGTTTGGTGATGGGCGCGATCTGGGCGGATCACTCATGGGGTCGTCCATGGGGATGGGATCCAAAAGAGACCTTCGCTCTTAATACTTTCCTGATCTTTGTTCTGCTTATCCATGCTCGCATAAAGGTCAAAGACAAGGGCTTGTGGACGGCGTTGTTGGCGCTGATCGGCTGTGTCGTGATGATCTTCAACTGGATCATCATCAATTTCACCATTAGCGGCCTGCACTCCTACGCGTAAAACATTCGATCACCAGTAAATTCATGTGCAGTCGCCCCAGATACTGAGCAGCGACAGCAAGTCCGTTATATCGACATCACCATCGTCACCGGTCCCGCAAGGGCAGGTGTTGCGATCAGTGCCACGGCGACCCGGCCCAGCGTGCAGTACTGTTTCCATATGACCACATTAGAAGCAACTCCTCCAGTTCCGGCGCCTCCCATCACAGCATCAGAACACCCCAACGCAAGAAATTAGACCAACAATAGACCTAGCGTTGCCAACTACATGGATTGAGGGCCAGTATGGGGCAACATTCATCCAAACACCAGTTGCTGTTCGTGGTTGCGATTTTATACACAGAGCGCATTGATCATTGGGCGACGGGGCGCGGTAGGCTCTGCTCGCCGTGCAAGACTCAACCAGAGATACGCGAGCCTATTGGCGATCTAATCTGACGATCGTCGGTGTGTTGCTGGCTATCTGGGCCTTTGTCTCATTTGGCTGTGGCATTCTGCTGGCCGATTGGCTCGATCAGTGGATGCTTCCCGGGACAACCTACCCGCTTGGATTCTGGTGCGCCCAGCAAGGATCGATCTACATCTTTGTGCTGCTCATCGTTGTCTATGTGTGGTCCATGAACCGGCTCGATCGTAAGTATGGCGTTCGGGAGCACGACTGACGTGGGCATCCAGGGCTGGACATTCCTGATTGTTGGACTGACCTTCACGCTCTACATCGTTGTGGCGGTGATGTCGCGAGCCCGCAACACTGGTGATTTCTATGTGGCGGGCAAGGGCGTGTCGCCCATCGCCAACGGCATGGCCACCGCAGCCGATTGGATGAGCGCCGCGTCTTTTATCAGCATGGCGGGTTTGATTGCCTTTTTGGGTATGGATGGGTCGGTCTACCTGATGGGATGGACCGGCGGGTATGTTCTGCTGGCACTTCTCTTAGCGCCCTACCTCCGCAAGTTTGGCAAGTTCACCGTTCCAGACTTTGTAGGTGATCGCTATGCGTCACAGACGGCACGACTGGTTGCGGTGCTCTGCGCGATCTTTGTGTCGTTCACCTACATCGCAGGACAGATGCGAGGCGTGGGGGTTGTCTTCAGCCGATTTCTGGAAGTGGACATCACCCTAGGTGTGCTCATTGGCATGGGACTGGTCTTCTTCTACGCCGTTCTGGGTGGCATGAAGGGCATTACCTACACACAGGTCGCCCAGTACTGCGTACTCATCTTTGCATACACGATCCCCGCAGTCTTTCTGGCCTTCATGGTGACGGGAAACCCTATTCCACAAGCAGCGTTGGGGGGCAGCGATGCCGATGGCGTGGGCTTGCTGCAGAAACTCGACGGTATGCTCGTCGATCTTGGCTTCACGTCGTATACGGGATATGAGCGCAACATGCTTGACGTGGTGTGTATCACTGCGGCCCTGATGCTCGGCACGGCGGGCCTTCCACACGTCATCATTCGCTTCTTTACGGTCAAGCGGGTGCGTGATGCACGCAGCAGTGCCGGGTGGGCGTTGCTCTTCATCGCGATTCTCTACACCACCGCACCGGCCATCGCGGTTTTCGCCCGGACCAATATGATCAACACCGTCTCAGGTGTGGCCTATGCCGCCGCACCAAGTTGGCTTCGGACTTGGGAAGACACGGGTCTGATCGCGTGGCGTGATCGCAATGAGGATGGCGTCATCCAGTACGCGCCAGGCAAGGCCTTTGCCGGAAAACCTATCCATGCCCAACCAACGGTCGATACGGAAGTGCGTGGCCGACATGGTCAGCGGGTGTTGCTCAACGATGAGGCTCCCGGTGATAACGAGTTGTACATCGATAAGGACATCATGGTGTTGGCCAACCCCGAAATCGCCGGTCTGCCCGACTGGGTAGTAGCACTGGTGGCCGCGGGCGGACTCGCTGCGGCGCTCTCGACAGCGGCGGGACTGCTGATGGTGATCTCTAGCGCTATTAGTCATGATCTTGTGAAGCGGGTGATCAACCCAACCATTTCTGATCGCAGTGAGTTGCGTGTGGCTCGTCTTGCAGCGGGCGCCGCAGTCATCTGCGCGGGCCTTCTTGGCATCTGGCCACCAGACTATGTGGCTGCAACGGTGGCATTCGCATTCGGCTTGGCGGCGAGTTCCTTTTTCCCGGCACTGCTCCTTGGCATCTTCTGGAAACGGTTCAACGCCCGTGGCGCCGTCACTGGAATGCTCTGCGGGATTGGGTTCACCGCCGCGTACATCATCTGGTTCAAATTCCTTGGTGGCCAGCAGGCAAATTGGTGGTGGGGCATCTCTCCAGAGGGCATTGGCAGCCTGGGCATGCTTGTCAACTTTGCCGTAGCGATTCCCGTCGCCTTGTGGACACGGCCACCGTCAACAGAAGTGCAGGCTTTGGTTGACCACATTCGTACCCCTGGCTAACCGTGGCGACAACCGCGCTTTGCTTCACCAAGCGATTATCTATCTAAAATTGTAGGTAAAGCCTTTGATTTAAAGGCGACCGTCAATAGTCTTTGGAAAGCCTCTATTCGAGGAGGTCCAATGTAAGGGAGAGGACATCATGGTTATGCGAGTTTTTATAGCAACCGTAGCGGTTGTCTGTTGTTCGCCACTGGCAATCGCCGACATATGGCACGGTGACTTCACCATCACCATGACAGGCGACACAAACACAACGTATACGGGAAACTTTCAGGCTCAAGGGAATTCAGAAATCGACCAGTGGAATGTCACAAGTTTCACATTATCCCATTCATTTGGCAACGTCAATTGGGACTGGTCTGTGGCTGCTGGTGGACTTGCTCCTCCATCCGTTCACCAATTCTACCACACGCAAAATGCTCTGGTCTACATGGCTCAATACAGTAATGATCACATCCACTTCTGGACCGACGGAACAGGAGACCACTTCGAGTTCCTGACTAGTGGCTCGGGCCCATTGACCGGAACGGTTGTCTATGGCGGGCACCTTACTGATGATGATGGCAATGACATTCCCGCACCGGCGGCAGTCTGCTTGTTCGGGCTAGTGGGATTCGCATCTCGTCGCCGTCGGAGATCTTGATCGGCTATCCCTAGTTCTTCCTCGGAAATTGCTGGCCGACCCTATAGAGGGGGCGACTCGCGGGTAGCGATATGATGTCGCAACAGAATGCTCGAGCAATTCTTCCCAGGTTCCGAAAAACACCTGCTCCATACGCTGCCCGACCACCTCATCGCCCCTCCCCGAACGATCTGCTGGGGAATCTGTAGATACTCGGCTGTCTTGGATTCGTTGTAGAATGACCTCCCGCGATGGTTGAGCGAGTATTTCTGGGCGCGGGGATACCGTTATTGCAGGCGTTGGCCGACGACCTGTTGTGCATCGCCGGTGATGGCGATTTGTCCCGACATCTGATTGTGGTTCCATCATCACGAGCCAAGCGTCGGCTTGAAACACTTCTGATCGACCGATGTTCCGGGCCATTGACGCCTCCCGATATCGTGACGCCCGGTGTGGTGCTCGATCGCATGGTGATCCCACGCCGATCGATCGCATCGCCGATGGCAACATCACTGGCCTGGCTTGAGGCAGTGGCGGCATTGTCGCCACATCAGCGAACCGTCTTGACAGGTGATGATCGCGCCTTCTCATCCAGTCAGCGCCATGCGATGGCAACGCGACTTGCTCGGCTTACTCGCGAACTATCCAGCGGCGATCTCAAGCCCCGTGACGTACCCGATCGCCTTGGTGATGCAGCTGAATCCGATCGGTGGGTCGTATTGGGTGAAGTGCACGACGACATGTTGGCCAGACTGGATTCTCTTGGACTGGATGATCGCGACGATGCAATCCAACAGAGTTTGCAGGCCGACAACCTGTGGATCGGCGATCTCTCTGTTGTGTCGGTGATCGCGGCGGATCTTCCACTGCGCACTAGGCACTTGTTGGAATTGCTTGTAGCTCGTGATGTTCGTGTTCGCAGCATGATTCATGCCAAACCTGATCAAGCAGAAGCGTTTGGGAATGATGGTCGGCTAGACATCGATCACTGGTCGGTTAAGTCAATCAATATTTCCGAGGACACTATTACAGTTTGCGCGCAGGATGATGACCAGATTGCGGTGGCATTTGAGTATCTGGCGTCGATGGGCGAGATCAACGCGGCGGATGCGTGCATCGTTGTGCCAGATGAAGCGCAGCGAGAGCGACTAATGGTTGCAGCGGCTACCGAGGAGATTCCCATCGACCTGTACGACGGGCCACCCGTATCAAGCGGCCGCATTGGGACACTTCTTGGGTTGCTGGCTAATGTGGCTGATTCAAAATCGGCCGACACCGTGTCATCACTTGTGCGTCATCCAGATGTAGAGGCATGGTTGGTGCGTTCCGGATGCGACAACCCCGTGATGGTGTGGGACACTTGCTGGACATCCTTGCTACCAAACCAACTGGATGATCTAGCGAACTTCGAATTTGCCCACGAAGAACAACGCTCGCTCTTGGCGGCGCTATTGACGATTGCCAATCGCCTCAATGGAACACATACCGCTTCCTATTGGCCAGCGGTTCTTCTTGAGATCCTCGGCGATCTCCTTGACGGAGGCGATCCATCCGCTGGCCGCACACCAACCGACCGTGATGAATCAATGTGGGCATTGCACCGCCACTTGACAGATCTGCATGAGCATGGGCCTGACGCACCAGAGATTGCTGGGTCTGAAGTGTTGCGTTTGCTGGCGACACAACTCGAAAGTGATCGCATCGATGTAGGCGAACGCACTGGCGGTGTCGAGGCCATTGGGTGGCTCGACGCACACTTGGATGATGCGAAAACCATCATCGTGCTTGGAATGAATGAGGGAGTCATTCCTGGTGCGGCGACCATCGATTCGTGGCTCACTGATCGGCAACGCGATCTATTGGGACTTCCCAGTCACCGTAGTATCGCGGCGCGAGATGCATTCCTCCTGACCGCAATGCTCGACAGCGGCCGCAAGGTCCAGTTGGTGTGCGCTCGAACTGATAACAACCGCCAACCACTGCCCCCAAGCACTTTACTGCTTCGGATACACGGAACGGAGTTGGCAATGCGAGTCAAACGTCTGACACGCGAGGGCGATTCGACGGCGCCCCAATTGGCCGACCGGCGAAGCAGTGGTGGGGGCGAGAGCTCCTTCCAACACAAACCGCTGCCCGACGGAGATCCTGACATCACCACGATCTCAGTAACGTCATTCAAGACGTATTTGGCGGACCCGTACACATTTCTTCTTCAATATGACCGTCGTATTCGATCTCGTGAAGTGCAGTGTGGTTATGAACTTGATGCTGGTGGGTTTGGAACATTGGTGCATGCGGCCCTGGAGGAGTGGGGCCGCAGGGAGGTAGAAGATGCTGGTCCCACGACAGCCAAGGACATTCAGGAGGCCATGCATGCAGCGCTCGACGCTGTGGTGGCTTCAACCTATGGCGACCATCCACTTCCGGGCGTGCGATTGCAGATCGAAATGGTGCGCCGACGGCTCGATCTGTTTGCGGACATTCAGGCTAAGCGGTTCGATGATGGATGGCGCCTGCACGGCGTGGAGTGGTCATTTGGGAGGGGTAAGCATGACACACACCGGCCGCCGCAGTTTCCCGATGCAGACGGCTTGTTGTTGACCGGAAAGATAGATCGAATTGATGTTCATGACACGTTTGGGTACCAGGCGCTTGACTACAAGACATCCATCGCCGCAGAAGGCCCAGTGACCGCGCATTACACACGCAATGGTTGGAAGGATCTTCAACTTCCGCTCTATCGGGTGCTCTTGGACTCGGTGGGAATTGTGGTGCCGTCGTCTGGACTTGGGTATATCCAACTCGGCCCTGTGCAGGACACCTGTGGTATTGCCATGGCGAATTGGTCTGATGCTGACTTGGCTGACGCCGAGCTGGTTGGGGCAGATGTAGTGGCACAAATTGTGTCGGGGCAACTTTTGAGGTTCGCTCGGGAGAAGGTGTCATGATCCCCCCGGGTGAGCAAATTATTGCCAATGCGGGCTGCGGCAAAACATACTCGCTGGCCAACCGCATCATTGGATGGTTGGTGGCCCGTCGTCGCGACGAAGGAATGTGCCAACCTCGTGACATTGTTGCGGCGACTTTCACTCGCAAGGCTGCCGGCGAGATTCAAGAACGCGTACTGCGGCATCTCGCCCGGGGGGCCACCGAGAAGGACAGGCGAGATGAGTACCTCGACTCCTTCCGTTTGTCGCCACCGGTCACGCAAGCCGAGTTACTTGATGTGCTTGAAGAGGTCGCTGGTGAACTCGGTCGCATGCAGATTGGCACGCTAGACCGACTCTTCCATCGGATTGCGCAAACATGTCCCAATGAAGTGGGATTGCCAGAGGGGTGGACGATTGCCGATCAACCAACCCTTCGTCGGTTGCAGCGCGAGACCATTGATGGTTGGCTTGACGCATCGGACGACGAGCAACTTCGTAGACTCGCAGTAGAGGCCGATGAAGAGATTCTCAAGGGATCTCTGCACCGTTCGGTCTTGGAAGTGATTTGGGGCGGCAAGTGGCAGGCTGGTCTCATGGGGCTGTGGCGGCGAAGTCGCCCTAGCGAGGACAGTGATCCATGGCGGTGGATCATTGATGTGGAGGCCGACACGATTTGTTCACACTGGGGCCTTTGCGATGATGAGACCATCAAGATCTGCGTTGCGGCTATTGCCGATGCAGCGCTCCCACTCAAGAAGGACAACACGCCAGACGGTCGTTGGGTGTCCCCGCGTGACAAGTTGGTCGCGGCTATTGAGGCGGGTCGGTGGCTGGATGTGCTTGAGCATCCATTTGCCGTGGCCACGTCCACGGGCGGCACGTATTACTCAAAGCAGGTACCTATGGAAATCGCCGGGGCACTCGAACCCCTCATTGGTCATGGGTGCGTTGGCGTGCTTGACTCGATGCGTGTGCGCGCTGCTGGGTGGCGTTCGTTATTGGGGTCGCTTGACCACGCATACCAGTTGCGCCAACGGGAAACCGGTTGCTATGACTATGGGGACATCACAGATTTACTATCGCGATCCGATGCCCTTGGCGCGGCAGCTCCAACAGATTTGGCATTCCGACTCGACACGATGATGCGCGATGTTGCGCTTGATGAATATCAGGACACTTCTTCGGAACAGGCCCAGGTCATTCAACCTGTGATCAACGACATCTTGTCTGGTGATGGCGCCCACGATGGCCAGCGTCACCTGCTGGTCGTGGCCGACCCAAAGCAATCAATCTATGCCTGGCGCGGCGGCACCCCGGCGTTGTTGGAGGCGATGGCAGAACACGCGGGCGATCAAATGGTCCACACGCCACTGGCGACTAGTTATCGATCGGTCGGGGCGATTACGTCGTTTACCAATGCAGTCTTTGAAGACTTGCGGGGTAACCCAGCCATCAAGGAGGAGGACGACTCAAATCTCGCCGTGCCAGTCAGTGTGATGAAGTCGGCGGGCTTGGAGACCAGTGACACTCGCAGCCCGATGCAGCAAGTACTTGATCGCTGGACGTTTCACACGCACGTTTCGGCGGACCATCTGGCCAAACAGCCCGGCGGCGTGCGGATCTGGCAGTGCGCTTCTGGCAAGAAGGAAGATATAGCTGCCGAGACCTTGACCGTCACCATCGTGAAAGATCGTCTGAAGGCGGGCGCCCACATTGGCATCTTGTGTCCGAGCAACAAGCAGGTGGCCACCATTGTGGCGCTTCTTCGGCAAGCGGGCATCACAGTTAGCGAGGAGGGCTCTGGCGGAGTCGAGGAAGTCGCCGCGGTCATGCGCATGCTCGATGTGCTGCGACTTGGTGACCACCCAGGGCACCTGGAAGCAGCCTTTCGGGTGTCGCACAGCGACTTTGGTCGTGTGCTGTGCCTTCCCAAGATCGAATCACTGTCATATCAAGACACCAAGGAAGCGTGCAGCCGCGTATCAGCACTGGTTCGGGCTCAGGTTCTCGACCGTGGCTTATCTGGATTCATTGTGTGGTTGAGTGGCGAGGCAAGTGACCACTGTGATGCGCGTGAGCGGACGATGCTTCGGTTGATGGCTCAGGCTGCTGCGACGTGGCGATCTGCACCTGGGGCACCCCTGTCAGATTTTGCGGCCCATGTGGAGTCGTCTGGCCTAGCTGAACCAGCTCAGGCACCAGTGCGGGTGATGACTATGCACGGTGCCAAGGGCTTGGAGTTTGATGAGGTGGTGCTTCCATTCCTAGATGGCGGCATGGTCCGCGGCCGGACCGGAAGTTGTATGGGGTGGTCAAGTGGGCAGACTGGTCACATGACCGCCGTGTCACCGAGTCTTCGGGAAAAACTTCGGGTACATCTTCCGGTACTGGCGGCTTTTACCAACCGGGCGTGGGCGGATGACTTTGCTGATCGTTTGTCTTTGTTCTATGTCTCCATCACGCGGGCCAAGACGGGATTGCACCTCATTGTGCACCCTCGCCCAAAAAAGAAGCCGAGCAAGCGAAAGACAATCAGTCCAGCGTCACTTCTTCGCGGCGCGATTCCGGACCTACAACAAGCCTGGCAGGATGCGGCGAACGATAAGGTGTGCTTGTTGTATGGACCGCAAGACGAGTGGCGTACAAAGGAAGATCATGCAGTTGCGGATCGACCTGATCCCGGTGTTGTTCGGATCCGTCCAAACCAATCACGATCTCGAACCGTGACCCCATCTTCTCATGGAACGTCCGACACGATCGCAGCAACATGGCGGCTTGGTCCTGGTCGGGCCCGGCGTGACGGGGTGGTATTGCACGAGTTATTCCGAGCGGTGCGGTGGCTAGATGACGGCCCGCCAGATACAGCGGCCATCGACAGTGCTTTTGATGCGGCTGCCATCCAACTTGGTCGTCCGGTCGGGTCGGACCGACGCAGCGAATTACTCGATCGGTTTATCAAGGCGATCAATGGCGACACGGGCAAGACGCTCCAACGAAGTGAGCATGTTCATTGGGGGGATTTGGAGCTAGAGGTGCTGCCAGAGCATCCATTGCTCGTTGTGCTCGAGGGTGGGATATTGCGTGGCCGAATTGACCGCCTTGTGCTGGGCCGGGACCACGCTGGCGGTGTTGTTCGAGCGGCCGTGCTGGATTACAAGACGGGCCACATTGATGATCCGGAGGCACTCTGGGCGGAGTATGGTGATCAAATGAACCGCTATGCGGCGGGGGTGTCCACACTTTTGGATGTACCACTGGACTGCATCGAGACCAAGTTGCTGCCAGTGGGCTGATCGCGGGTACCGTGCGTTGATGCGACCAATATGCCTTGTCACCGAGCCGATTGATCAAGATGCCTTGGACTGGCTGTCCCAGCGGGCGGACATTGTGTGTGCCCAGCAGGGCGATCAGGCATTTGACGCGGCACTTTCAAACGCCAGCGGCTTGATCGTTCGGACATATACCACGGTAGACAAGATGGTGCTCGACCACGCGCCGAATCTAAAAGTGATCGGTCGTGGCGGTGTTGGGCTCGACAACATCGATCTCGAAGCATGTCGCGATCGGGGTATCAAGGTGGTGAACACGCCCGCGGCCAATAGGCAGGCGGTCGTGGAGTATGTCACGAGCATTCTGGGTCATGTATTGCGGCCCTTGCCTGTGTCCATCAATACACCCGACGACTTGATAGCGTGGCGGGATCGGCGAACGGCGTGGACGGTGGATCGGCAGATGAGTGACAGGACGCTTGGCGTGCTGGGTCTGGGTGCCATCGGTCGGCGGGTGGCAGCGGTGGCCATGGCCATCGGGATGCGGGTGATTCATCATGATCTTCTTGAAATTCCCCCTGAGGCGTGTGGCGGTAGTACACCCGTGTCGGCGGACGAGTTGTTTTCGACCAGCGATGTATTGACCATTCATGTGGATGGCCGTCCTAGCAATCGGGGTTTTGTCGGGGAGGCCTTGCTTGGGCGGCTGGTCGAAGGTGCAGTGCTGATGAATACCTCACGTGGATTTGTCGTTGATGGGCCTGCTCTGGCAAGAGTTTTGCGACAGCGTCCGGGGATTCAGGCTGTTCTGGATGTTCATGCCGTTGAGCCAATTCCAGAGGGAGACCCGCTTCTGGGGCTTTCCAATGCCTATTTGTTGCCCCATTTGGCCTCTCGAACGATGGCAGCGCAGCGGGCGATGTCTTGGGTAGTTCGGGATGTGTGGGAGGTTTTGGGGTCATCGTGTTGACTGGTGCGAGGTGCTTCGGGGGTTATCCGGGGGCCATCCGGGGGTTGTCTGGGGTTGTCTGGGTGGGGGAAGTCCTGCTACCCTGCCTCAATTCAGTGATGTCCTTTGATGGTGGTGGGCCGTCAGGGCGGGTAGTTCTTCTGGCCAGAGAGGCGACGCGTGAACATGACTCAGAAAGCACAATGGATGATTCGTGGCGGAGCAACCATCGGTCTGGCGATCATGCTTGGCGGGTGTTATCCGAGTGGTCTGACCAAGGAAGAAGTGCAGGTTGGGTATCACCTTTCCCCGGCCCTGGACTCTGTTGGCAAGCGAAACGTCGACATCTGGTACGACGACATGATCGTTTATGACATCAATGGCCGCATGATCGCCGATGACTGGCGGAATTTGTGGATGATGACTGGCCCGTCGCTTCTTTCGCGGCAGCCGATCGTCGACACGACCGCTGAATAGGCGTTTGTAAAACACAACACTGTGAAATGACTGATCTGCTGTTGGTGCGCTTGGTGGGCATCGGGTCCGGGCAGATATGATGCCTCCGCTTGCTGCAGGAGGTCATTCGCCAGCCATGTCATTCACAATCGAACAGATTATTGCCAGGAGCATTCTTGATAGCCGAGGCAACCCCACGGTGGAGTGCGAGGTTGGCCTGGAGGGTGGGGGCTTTGGCCGCGCGATGGTTCCAAGTGGCGCCAGTACTGGTGAGCACGAGGCTGTTGAATTGCGAGATGGTGGTTCGGCGTGGGGTGGCAAGGGTGTGGATCAGGCTGTTGCCAATGTGCATGAAGAGATCGCGCCACAGTTGCTCGGTCTTGATGCCCGCGATCAAGAGGGCATCGATGGGCTGATGATCGAACTTGATGGCAGTGAGACCAAATCATGTTTGGGGGCCAATGCGATGTTGTCGGCCTCACTGGCGGTTGCCAAGGCTGCGGCGACGCAAGCTGACCTACCGCTTTTTCGATACCTCGGTGGGGCTGGCGCCCATGTGTTGCCAGCTCCGATGATGAATATTCTCAACGGGGGCAAGCATGCGGACAACACGGTGGATTTTCAGGAGTTCATGATTCAGCCTGTTGGCTTTGACTGTTATGCAGAAGCGTTGCGAGCTGGTGTGGAGATTTATCACGGGCTCAAGGGTGTGCTGCATGATCGTGGACTTTCTACAGCGGTCGGTGATGAGGGTGGGTTTGCGCCGAATCTAAAGTCGAATGAAGAAGCGCTCGAGGTCATCGCCGAGGCGGTCGACCGATCGGACTATGAACTCGGCGAGCAGATCGTGATCTGCCTGGACCCAGCTACGAGCGAAATGGTGACCGAGGCGGCCAAGCAGGGCAAGGAGGGCTATTGCTTTTTCTCAAGCGATCCGTCTCGCATTGTCAGCAGCGACGAGATGATCGATCTCTGGGTGGAGTGGTGTCAGAAGTGGCCAATCTGGTCGATCGAGGACGGTCTTGGCGAAGAAGACTGGGCCGGCTGGCAGAAGTTAACCGAGCGTCTTGGTGAGAACGTACAACTGGTAGGCGACGATCTCTTTGTGACTAATGTCGAGTACTTGCAGCGTGGCATTGCTGAGCACAGCGCCAACGCGATTCTGGTCAAGGTGAATCAGATCGGCACGCTGACCGAGTCGCTGCAGGCGGTTCGGTTGGCGCAGCACCATGGATTCAACGCGATTATTAGCCACCGAAGCGGCGAGACCGAGGATGCCTTCATCGCCGATCTCGCTGTTGCGACCAATGCCGGTCAGATCAAGACCGGTGCGCCGTGTCGCAGTGATCGAACGGCCAAGTACAACCAGTTGACTCGCATCGCCGAGGCACTTGGCGACGATGCTTCGTACGGATCGTGATTGTTGGGCGATGTTGCAGTGCCACGATGTCAACACCGATTCAATGCGCTAAATAATTCATGGATCTCACGGATTCAACAAGTGCTCGTTGATAAATGAGGCTATCGCTCGCTCTTCGATGCCAGGGACATCTGGCGTGTTGTGTGTTCCACCGACGGGAAACAATTGGCCATTGGGCGCTGCCTCGTGCAGTATGCCAGCGTGTGATTCTGGAATGATCTCGTCGCGATCACGGGGAACGATCAAGATGGGAGCGTCGATCAGCGGAAGGGCCAGATCACTTCGGAAGGGGTGCTCGACGAGGAATGATGGGAATCCAAACGACCACGCCATCGAGTCGATCCGCGCCGGAGGCACGATGAGCACCATGGCGGCAGGCGGATGCTTGAGCGCGACTTGCGAGGCTACCCCACACCCGATGGAACGCCCGATCATACCAATGCGATCGCTGTCCACATCGTCTCTGGTCTTGAGTCGGTCGATGAATTCACATACATCCGAGACGATGACATCTTGCCCAGGCTGGCCACCACTGCGGCCATAACCACGGTATTCGGGCATCAATACATGTAAGCCTTGATGCGACCATTCGCGGGCATTGAACAGGTCGTCGTCGATGATCTCTGCGTTGCCATGCGTGAGTATGACCACCGGCGCGGGTTTTTGTGCGTTGACAGCTGGCATGAACCACGCCTCAACAGGCGCATCACCTTTGATGGGAATCTCCCATACTTCAACATCACTTGGCGCCGACTCCAAGGCGCGAGGGGCTGGGAGCCAGCGTGGGAAGATGAGCCTCCCTTGCAACATCCATGCGGTGGCCAGCCCAAGCAGCCACACGACCACTAGGATGCCGGCGATACGTGCCACACGCCGCGCAATGTTTGGCTTGCGTGTTGTCGTGCTCACGCCCCCCCTCCCACACGTACACGCGGATCGACCCAAGCATACATGACGTCCACTGCAAGGTTGAACAAAACGAGCATGGCCGAGTAGGCCAGTACCACGCCCATGATCATGGTGAGGTCCTTGCTCAGAACCGCGTCAACAAAGTGCATGCCCAAGCCAGGCACAGCAAATACCTTTTCGACTACGAATGATCCTGTCAACGCCGCGGCGGTTGCCGGGCCGAGGTAGGAGAGCACTGGCAGCATGGCATTTGGAAGAACATGATGCAACACGATGATTCGTTCAGACACACCCTTGGCCCGAACCGTTCTGATGTAGTCAGCTTGTAACTGTTCGATGACACCCTGACGAGTGAGCCTGGAAATCCATGCAGCAAACGGCAAACTCAGTGCAAAGGCAGGTAGCACTATGTGCCAGATCGATCCCCACCCGCCAATAGGAAACCAATCTAACCACACACCACCAACAAGCATCAAGGCTGCAGCCACGACAAATGCTGGAATGCTCACTCCCACAATAGTCAAACCGCTCGTCAACCCATCAACCCAAGTACCCGGGCGTAAACCACCCAGTGTGCCTGCGGCCACACCCATCAAGAGTGCCATTAAAATAGCGGCAATACCAACAGTCATTGAGACGGGCAACTGTCCAAGCACCAACTCACCAACAGTCCAATTTTCGTGCCGAAGGCTTGGGCCAAAGTCAATGACTGGCCCATCACCATCACCAAGTAGCCATGACACCCCGCTGATATCGCCAAGGTAGGACCAGTAGAAGGTCCACGGATCATCAAGATTCCACTGCGCTTGCATGGCCGCTTCGATGGCTGGAGATGGTCGGCGCCCCTCTGTGTGTTCCAATGGATTTCCTGGAATAAGCCAAGCCAACGCAAACGTGAGCGTATAGACGACCAGAAGGATAAATGGCAATTGTACGAGCCGCCACGCGATGAGACGTTGCATGGGCGTCATGGGGATGTGTCCCCTTCATCGTTCGATGAGCGATGAATGTCATCGATGTATTGCACAAGTCGTGGGTGCGATGTCATGCCGTGGAGTGCCAGTGGGTCATACATGGAGACATCGACCAGCTGGCAAATGGGAATCAATGGCACATACGATTCAAAGAGTTCACGCTCCACAGCATGTAGCATTGCCAAACGGGTTTCAGGGTTGGGTTCTGCTGCGGCCTTGGCAAGTTGCGCGTCGATGCTTGGATTGGCGAAACCACGGTCATTATTACCATCATCGCTTCGGAACATATTGAGCCAGGTCGTTGGGTCGCCCCAATCGCCGTACCACGATCCGCGAGCCACCATAAAATTGCCCTCTCGCAGATCAGCGCCAAAAAACTTACTGTCCTGTCCCTTGAGGTGGATGTCGATGCCAAGATGACGCTGCCACTGGTCTCGAAGTTGGGTTGAGAGCCTCCGGTGCCGTGGCGACGAAGTGGAATACAGCAGTTCAACAACCGGAAATGGTTCCCCGTCACCATTGACCAATTTTCCACCAACGTCTTTGGTCCAGCCAGCACGCTCCATCTCGAGCTGCGCCCGTTCAAGGTCAAACTCAATACCACCAGATGACTCATAGCCCGTGATGGCGGCAGCGGGCGTGAAGGTGTTGACAACCTGTTCACCAAGGCCACTGACCAAATCGACCAGCGTGCGTTTGTCTGTTGCGGCGGCCACCGCTCGCCGAACCGCGGCGTCATGGAATGGGTTGGGCCGGCCATCAGGAAGCGTTGGCCTGCAGTTGAAGCCAAAATACTCCGTTGCGTAGGCGGGACGTGCGTGGACCGATCGAATCAGCAAGTCTGGATCATTGGAATCCGATGCAGCCCGGGCTTCAACAAGTTCTCGGCGCATGTCAGACGATACGCCTGTGAGCCAATCAACCTCGCCACTTCGAAAGGCAAGCATGGCCGTGGTTGGATCGGGGTATGAGCGAACCAGCACCGTATTGATGTCCGAATCCCCGCTCGATTGGTGGAACGGATTTCGGATCAGATGAAGGTCTCGGCGGTATCGCCAGCGATCGAGCATAAAGGGGCCATTGCTGACCAGTGTGCCCGGTCGCGCCCAACCATGATCAACCGTCACGCGGCCAGTGCGCGAGTCGAGCGACGCAAAGCGGCGATCGCTCCATGCCGGTGGCGGCACTTCATGCCATGCGAGATCGAGACTTGTGTGATCGGACGGCCAACCCTCAACTGCTGGTCGATAGATTGGCAGCAGTGGGGCAAAGGCCATCAAGTCAAGCAGGTAGGGAACAGGTTGCTCCAACGTGATCTGCAGTGTCGAGTCGTTGAGCGCCTTGACTCCGACACCATCTTGAAAGCGGCGGTCTGTTTCATCCATCAGTGCGATGGCATCGTCGGTGTTGGGATCAAAATCAGCGAGCGCCTCGGCACGCCACTGGAAGAACTCGCGACCCCCCTTGATCCTTTGGAGTAAATCGCTGTAATCCGCTGCTGTGTCGGGCATCAACAATCGCTTCCACGACCAGACAAAATCGTGTGCTGTGACGGGGGCACCATTTGACCATTTTCCATCGTGGCGAAGTTGAAAGGTCCAGACACGCTGATCCGCCGACACAGTCCATGAGTCCGCCCCAGCTGGCACGCACGAAAAGTCATCTGTGTTCCAGCGCGTCAGACCCTCGAACATGGCGTAGGCCATCCGCATGTCGGCCAGCCAGCTCATACGCTGAGGGTCCAGCGTGAACACCTCACTGTCGGATGCCAAAACCAGATCGGCGTCTGAATCGCCCCGATCGATCGCCATGAGGACGAAGAGCAGCAGCAGAAGAATGGTTGGCGGAATGAGAAGCCGCGGCATTACACCGCAGCGTACCGCGGGAGCGGCGTGCGAATCACCACATCGTCGATCAGTTGTAGCGAGACTTCGTGGCGATAGTGGACCAGTTCTGACGACCCGCTTCAACGGTCTCACGTTGGTCGTTGGTTATCGTACCCTCGTAGGCGATGGTTTCAGGCACATCACTGCCGGTCAGGCGGCTGTCCATCAGGGCCATGAGCACCTCACCCTTGTGGAGGGCTAATTCGGCTGAGCGAGCCAATCGAGGGTCATCGCGAAGAGCATCCCACTGGTTCAGAACACTTCCGTGCATGCCTGCCAGTGCCGGAACGGTCACGATAGCGAGGTCCTTTTGGCGATCAAACATCAAGCGGTCAAGGTATTGATCGCGGATGACCCCAGTGGCTGGTTCAATGGCCAGCACAAGGGTGGTTTCGCCTTGTCCTATGCGTCGAATCGTGTTTGCGAGCATTTGACCTTGCAATGATCGAGCGCTGTTAGACAGGAGGTTGCGACCATCTTCAACCTTGCGGCGATTTTGAATAGCTTTACCTACTGTCACGAATGCCTGTCGTTGTACGGCCCACGACTGTTCAGTTTCCATGGCGGTTGCCAGAGTCTGCATGGCGTGTTCGATGGTGGCAGATGACACATTGGGGTTTGCCACAAGGTCTCGAAGCGATGCGGCTGACCACAATCGAATTGCCTCACGTGGTTCATCTGCGGTATTGAGATGGGTCAAGATGAAATCGGTCGCCGAGTTGGTTCCGAGGTATCCGGTGATTTGCATGGCGGCAATGCCACTTGGTATTCCACCGGTATCAAGCAATTCTTGAAGCTTGGGGATCAGAATATCCGCGTAGGCTTGACGAAATGCCGGAGAGACGCGTGACGCAGTAGGGCCTCGAAGCGTGCCGATGAGTTTCATGCGACCGCCAGTCAAATCGGCGGGGTTTTCGCTGTCGAGCCGCGACACGTGCAGGTCGACATAGGCCTGCAGGTCTGCTTGATCCTTTGGCGAGAACTCGTGCTGGGTACTCAGGCGGGACAGGCTTGTGGGCGCGGCCATCACTGGTGCGGACAGCAGTATCAAGCTCATCGCGAGAATGGAAATGGACGGTGTCGAGGGCAAACGCATCATGAGATCCTGTGTCATCATTCAAAACCTGATCGAGCGGGAACATCCCACCGCCAAAGGCCGCTGTGGGCCATTTTAGGTGGGCGACCGTACCACCCTGACATCCGGCTCGCAACATGGTCCTTGGCCGGAATGGTGGCGGCTCTTCCAAGGGCCGTCTACCATCGTCATACAACCCCCCAAAGCCACTGCTGGATTGGATGGTTGTCAAAGAGGGAATGGTAGTCCACACGCCATGCGTCCACAGTCGATTCTCATCACATCCCTTCTAGGCATCACTTCAGTCGCCGGTGGTCAGCAGGGGGGTGCGCCACCCGGGGATCCAGTACCGGCCATTACGGCCAAAGAGGCCAATCAAACGACTCAATCGCGTTTGGCGGTCACGCTGACGAGGTACGCCCGCACCGTATTGGGAACCAACCCACTTTCGGTGCAGGGTCTGGCCGCCGCGATGGACTTGCTGCAAGATGCAACCGCCCTGGACCCAAACCTTGAGGAAGCGTGGCGCATGTTGTTGGACCTCGCCATGCTGACGGACCGCCCTGAGGTGGTCACTCGGGCTTCTTCAGCACTGATCAAATTGGCACCAGACGATTCGGCAGCGCTTCTTGAGCGGCTGCTGGTGGCATTGGACAACGAGCACACGGTTGAAACTCGGGATCAGTTTGTCAGAGGACTGCTGTCCGATGAGAATCTGCCAGCCATTGGCGCAGATGTCGGTTCGCGGCTGGCGCTTCGAATGGCGATGATGGAGCGACGGGCGGGAAACTTCAACTTGTTTCACCAATGGCTACAGCGGTCGGTGGCGCTCGATCCCACAAACCTTGATGCCAATGCCTTTCTCATTGGCATCGATAGCGGACTCGCTACGTCCGATCCCCAAGCATGGGCAAACATGCTGCTGCGACTGATGCTCTTGAACCCAACCAATTCGGGTACTACAACCGAGCTTGGGCACTTCCTCCTAGATCATGGTGCGTATGGAGGGGCTGCCAAGATCCTGGAATTGACGCGACAACTTGAGTTCGCAAATGGCCGTGATGCAGGAAGTGCGCTTGATGCAGATTTGATTCTCGCGTTTTGGGCTAGCGGAGATGACGACTCCGCCAAACAAGTGTTGGATGAACGGCAAACGCAACTCAATGAGTTGTTCAGGCAGATCGCCATGAAAGGTAGTGGTGGGGCTGGGAGTGAACGCACTGCCCTAGAAGTTGGCCGCCTAACAGGTCCTCTGAGCCCCAAACTCGCGATGCTCAAGGTGATGCTCGCGGTCGATCATGCCGATCCGACACACCGCGCCGACGTACTGGATGAGCTGGCCACCGCCATTGACCATCGTGATCGGAGTCGCCAGACCGATGATGTGCCGCTAGCGGGCCGGGCACCCAACTACCACCGCCTCTTATGGACACTGGTCATTTTGGAAGCATCGCCCGGAGCGATCGATCAGGCCAGATCACAGATTGAGAAACTGCTGCCGCTGGATGATCAACAGAAGGCCCTTCTAGATGCGATGACGGGCACATCTGAGACACCGGAGGCAGCCGAGAAGGTGCTCCAAGCCAGCGCCAAGACATCTCTCGTGGCGAGAATTGGCTTGGCAGAACTGTTGCAGAAGCAGGGTCGCCTCAGGGAGGCGGGGAACGAACTGCTCGGGGCATGGCGATCATCTCCTGGAACCGTGCTTGGTGTGCTGGCGTCGCGGAAATTGGCCACCTTGATTGGGACGCCCATTGAACTGAGCGACACAGCCAGAACGCTTGACACCATGATCAATGAGTTGCCATCGGGCGTATTTCGTCTAGCGACCGAACCATCGTTGATGGTGTCGTTCACGGTCGAACCACGAAAGCGGGAAGTTGAACCCTACGCCCCGATGCTGTTGGACGTCACCATCTTCAACCACACACCCGAGCCACTGACAATTTCCGATCGGGGCCCGATCAAGGACCTGATTGTTATGGAGCCATTCGCGGAGCTTCCATACATGCGTGTACTTCAGTCGATCCCGGTGCTGCTGGACATCGGTCGGGCACTCCGCATAGAACCTCACGGCACGCTGGAGTTTTCGTTCGATCTGCAAACGACTTGGGTGGGCGATCTCATGGCGAACAGTCCACTATACGGCGGGCAGTTTTCGACCCAGAGCATTCTGAACCCTCGTTTCGCCACCGCTTCCAATATGAATCCGGTACCAACGATCGGCGCACTGGGAAGCAAAGCCACATCATCCGACATGCGATTGAACGGCAAGCGAGTCTCCGAGGCATGGATTCGCGAGGTGCTCACTCGGGTCACAACCCAAGATTCACACGTTGAACTGGTTGATATGGCGCTCTTATCTCACAGCATTGCTCGCATCGATGCGATTGAAGGAGCTGTGGAGATGCCCGCGGATCTCGCCAGTGAATGCGTTGCTGCGTTGATCGATGCGTGGCCACGACTCGACCCTACCTCACAGGCGTGGTTGGTTTCAGTGCTTGCGTGGTCCGACCGTCTGGATCGGCTGTGGTCCATGATCGAGTCGAATCTCGACCCAGTCGTGCAACGGGTGGTGCTCATGCGACTGGTCAGTCGGAACAACGACCCGGGCTCGGCGGCCCAAGAGCCATCGGTTGTGGCTGGGCTGACTTCCAGTAATGAATCCGTTCGGGCGTTGGCCGAGTGGATCGAAGCGACCCTGCAGATCTCAGCGGAACAACAGTTTAAATAAAAGCCAGTCTCGCCCCCAATAACGACGCTGGTTCAGTCGACGTCTGGATCGATGCCCAGATCCCGGACTGTAAAGAGCGATTCAAATCGATACCCAGCTTGTTCGATGTGTTCGCGAGCGCCTTGCAATCGATCAACCACGGCAATGATGCCATCGATCGCAGCGCCGGTGCGGGCGATGTCGGCGGCAGCTTCAAGCACTTGGCCGCCGGTGGTTGCCACATCTTCAAGCACGACGACTCGATCGTCTGGCCCAACTTCACCTTCGAATTGACGTGCGGTGCCATAATCCTTCTTTTGGTTGCGGACAAAGAGACACGGAAGCCCAGTGGCCATGGAGGCCGTCGTGACTAAGGGGATGCCCCCAAGTTCGGCACCGGCTAGCAGCGTGGTGTCCTTTCCGATGCGCTGGGCAAAACATGTACCCAAGGCCTTAAGCACATCTGGGCGGGTAGAGAAACGGTACTTGTCGATGTACCACGTACTGGTTCGCCCACTTCGGAGGGTGAAGGACCCACGAAGAACGGACGTCTCAGCGATTCGGTCGGCCAGCTCCTGACGATTCATGGCGGCAGGGTAGCGGCGAGGAGCGGGCCGGGTCGATACGCTGCCCGGATATGGCCTCCGTCTGCTTCTATTTTCAGATCCACCAGCCTTGGCGGTTGTGCTCGTATTCCGTTTTTCGGGACGATCCATTCTATTTTGATAACGATGCCAACGGCAAAATCATGGAGAAGGTGGCGGGGAAGTGTTACCGGCCCGCGACGACGCTGATCCTCGACTTGCTCCGGCGTCACGAAGGCCGATTTCGCGTGAGTTTTTCAATTACGTTGACGGCCATTGAGCAGATGAAGCAGTGGGCGCCCGATGTGTTGGACCTCCTTCAGGAGTGTGCCCAGACGGGCTGCGCTGAGTTTCTCAGCGAGACGAGCCATCACTCACTGACATCGCTCTTTGCACCCGCGGAATTTGCCCAGCAGGTCAAGATCCATCAGGCCGCTATGAAAGAGCTCTTTGATGCTGACCCAGTGGTATTCCGCAATACCGAACTGATCTATTCGGATCGGATTGCTGGATTGGTTACGGATATGAATCGGTTCAAGGGAATGGTGTGTGAGGGGGTTGACCGGCTGCTCGGAGATCGCTCACCCAATTGGGTATACGCACCGTCTGGGAATCGCGACTATCTGCCAGGTGCACCACTTCAACTACTTCTCAAGAACTACCGACTCAGCGATGACATCGCGTTTCGGTTCTCCGACCGAAACTGGGTGGAGTGGCCGCTTGATGCCAGCCGGTTTGCCAAGTGGGTTGATCAAATCAACGGTAATGGGTGGCTGTGCAATCTGTTCATGGACTATGAGACGTTTGGCGAACACCAATGGGCTGACACTGGCATTTTCAAGTTCCTCGAAGCACTGCCCGACCAGATTTTTGCATGTAATCCAGGGCAGAACAAATTTGTCACGGCTGGCGAAGCGATCGAGCAGCACGAGCCTGTCGGTGTGTATGAGGCTATAGATCCCGTGTCATGGGCCGACTCTGAGCGGGATCTCAGTGCGTGGCTTGGAAACGCCATGCAGGAGAACGCTGCAGCCGAACTGTACCGGCTCGAGGGTCCGGTTAAGGAGTGTCATGAATCGGGCGATCAGTACATTCTTGAAGACTGGCGCAAACTCACCACATCGGACCACCTGTACTACATGTGCACCAAGTATTGGGCCGATGGTGATGTGCATAAATACTTCAGCCCGTATGACAGTCCATATGACGCGTACATCAACTTCATGAATGTGTTAGACAACATTCATCAACGGTGTGAGGGAGCGTGATGTCAGCAGCAATTGTGAGCAAGCGAACCGTGGTTGGCATGGAGATCCACGTCGAATTAGCCACAAAGACCAAGATGTTCTCCCGAACACCGAACGTGGCGCATCCGGACTGGTACGACGCACCTCCCAACTCATTATGCGATCCAGTCTGCCTTGGGCTTCCAGGCGCATTGCCAACGATGAATCGTCGTGCTGTCGAAATGTCCATGCTCGTTGGGTTGGCGCTTGGGTGTCGCATTCCAGATCAGTGCAGTTGGGATCGAAAGAACTATTTCTATCCCGATCTCCCAAAGGGATATCAAATCAGCCAGTTCCAGAATCCACTGTGCGCCCAGGGTGCCATTGACTTACCACTGAGCAGCGGTGATCTGGGCACGATTCGCATCACCCGAGCGCATCTTGAAGAAGACACAGGCAAGACAGGGCACGAACTACCCGGCGGCAAGCCAGCGGCGGGATCGATCATCGATTACAACCGATCAGGCACGCCGCTCTTGGAAATTGTCACCGAGCCCGACTTTACGTGCGCTGACGATGTGGTGATTTTTTGTCGGGAGTTGCGGGCCATCTGTCGTGCGTTGGGGGTGACCGAAGGCATCATGCAGCGTGGGCACATGCGGTTTGAGCCGAACATCAACGTCGTCTTGACACTTGAGGATGGCCGGGAAGTCACCACGCCGATTGTGGAAGTCAAGAATCTCAATTCATTCCGGGCCGTACAGGGAGCGATTGAGTATGAAGAACGCCGTCAGGTCGAGCAGTGGCTCGAAGATGGTCTTGAGATGGGCCCAGGCGCCAAGTCAACCCGTGGCTGGGACGATCAACACAACCGAACGCTGCTTCAGAGATCAAAAGAAGACGCCCACGACTATCGGTACTTTCCCGAACCAGATCTCGTTCCGCTGGAAGTTGATTCTGTGTGGCGGGAGCAAATTCGCAGCCAACTTCCAGAGCTCCCCCTCCATCGGCGGAGCCGGTATGTAGAGGCGTGGGGCCTTTCGGCCAAGGATGCCGCGGCGCTGACGGAAGTACCTGAGACGGCGGTCTTCTTTGACGCTTGTGTTGATGCGGCGCAGACGGATTCGGAGTTGGATGCATCGGCGGCCGCCATTGCGGTGGCCAAGTGGTTGCTCAATGCTGGCGCTCGTCTTGCCAACGAACGCGGCACCGATGTACACGCATTGGGTGTGACATCGGCGCAACTTGCGAGTCTCATTGAACTGAGGGCATCCGGGGACATCGGATCATCCAACGCAGCCACGTTGTTTGGCTTGCTGTGCGATCAGGATGGCCACGCGCGTGACTTGGCCCAATCACAGAACTTATTGCAGGTCAGTGACACGGGCGCACTTGATGGCTGGATTGATGAAGCCATCGCGGCGCAGCCCCAGGCGGCGGAGGACTTCGGGCAGGGCAAGGATGCTGCGGCGGGGCGGCTTATCGGGCACATTATGAAGGCGAGTAAGGGTGGAGCCGACGCGGCGATGGTTCGCACGCGGCTCATCGAGCGGCTCCGCTAGGACCACCGGGGGGGTGAACCGGGGGGGTGAACCGGGGGGATTGAATCAGGTGGGTTGCCCCCCGTGGGGGTGAA
>CAZGFN010000012.1:0-46677 GCA_964524945.1 uncultured Isosphaeraceae bacterium | reverse complement strand
ATTCCACTTCCGCATTTCATTGACAGGCCGCGGCGTACGGATGCCTGCCACAACATCCTCGCCCTGGGCGTTGACGAGAAACTCGCCGTAGAACTCATTCTTTCCCGTGGATGGATCACGAGTGAACGCAACGCCTGTCCCCGAATCATCGCCCATGTTTCCAAACACCATCGTCTGCACATTCACAGCTGTCCCAGACAGTCCGATGATCTCATTGATCGATCGATAGGCGATGGCCTTGTCGCTGCTCCATGAACGGAAGACCGCTTCGATGGCGTGCTGCAACTGTTTGTATGGATCCTGTGGGAAATCAATTTTCGCGTACTTCTTGAACACCTTTTCATACCGGCGGCACAGATCTTCAAGCCCCTCGGTCGAGACCTCCGTATCTTCAGTCACTTTGCACGCCTTCTTCACTTTGTTGAACTCGGCTTCAAAGTGGTGGTGGTCAATGTCAAAAACGACACTTCCGAACATGTTGATCAGCCTGCGGTAGGCGTCGTAGGCGAAGCGTGGATTGCCTGTCTGCTTGGCAAGACCTCTGACCGAAACGTCATTCAACCCAAGGTTGAGCACCGTCTCCATCATGCCTGGCATCGATACTGCTGCGCCAGACCGGACGCTCACGAGAAGTGGATCCTTTGTGGATCCGAACATCTTGCCGGTCTCCCGTTCGAGCCGCCGGACCGCAGTCTTGACTTGATCCATCAAACCGTCAGGCAGGCGATTGCCGCGATCGTTGTACTGCTTACAAGTCTCGGTGGTGATGGTGAACCCAGGAGGCACCGGCAAACCGATGGAAGTCATTTCGGCCAAGTTGGCACCCTTGCCGCCCAAAAGCGTCTTGTATGACGCATCGCCGTCGGTCTTGGACCGTCCGAATGCATAAATCATGCGGGTGGCTCGAGTAGTTGAGGTCTTTTGGCGCCGGCGGGTGGCGGTTGGCATGTGATGCTCCCTGACTGCGTGTGCAACTTTCAGAAGTGCGGCAGTGTACCCGTGTCGGAATGCAGGTTGGTGGCACGTATGATGCAGATCATGCGTTTTCGACCATGCAACGAATTGACGGGCCGCGATGCGCTCGATGTGCTCCAGGCGTGGCCTGCCAGTACGCCGATCGTCGCGCTGCATTCGCAGCAGGGGCCTCACACGGCCGCTCGATGGTCGATCCTCGCCACTCCTACTGGCCGCATTCGGGCGCAGGCTGACCACATCACGACGTTTGGTGATGTCCCTGTAGATGTTGGGAGAGGTGCCTTGGACACACTCCATGCCATTGACCAGCATCGCCGACTCATGACACCGGACAGCCAAGCCCCCCCATTCGCGGGATGGCTGTTGTCACTTTCGTATGAACTGGGTGAGTTGCTCGAACCAGCGGTCGTGTCTACAAGAGAGCATCAACGCCCCGCGGGCGTAGTGGTCGATGCCTGCTGGTGCCCCGATGCACTTGTGCATGATCGCATGACCGGCCAGTGGTGGCAGTGCGGCCATCCAACCATCCCCGGCAGACACAAGACAACTGGACCACCCCTCAGCACGATTGGTGAGCTGACCAGCGTGCCGCCAGCCGACTCATGGTCTACGCAGGTTGCCCAAGCAATCAAAGCGATCCATCGCGGCGATATATTTCAGGTCAACCTCACACGCCAGTTGTGCGCGGCTGTGCAGGGTGATCCTCGCACGTTGGCAATTGCTGCATTGCAGGAACCTCAAGCTGTCTTTGGTTGCTTGCTTGAACCACCACCGGGTGCACCCGAAGCAGGCACCATTGTCAGCCTGAGCCCAGAGCTTTTTTTCTCTATTGATGCGGGCGGGAGAATTACGACGCGGCCCATCAAAGGAACACTGCCCGCAGACGAACCGTGGCAGACTCTGAGAGATTCTCAAAAGGATGAAGCCGAACTTCACATGATCGTTGATCTAATGCGAAATGATCTCGGTCGTGTGTGTCAAACTGGCACGATCGAAGTCACATGTCCACGAATGATTGAGTCGCACCCAACCGTGCACCACGGTGTCGCCGAAGTCCAGGGGCAAATTCGTCCAGATGCGACGCTCGTGGATCTCTTGCGGGCCACCTTTCCTGCAGGTTCCATAACCGGCGCCCCCAAGATCCGAGCGATGCAGATCATCCGCGCCTTTGAGCCCGCACCTAGAGGCATGTACTGCGGCGCCATCGGAATGCTTGGACCCGGTCACGTCACAACCTTGTCGGTTGCCATTCGCACAGCACACCTCTGCGAGTCATCTGTCTGTAATGGGTGGTCAGGCACGCTGCACTATGGTGTTGGATGCGGCATCGTGGCCGATTCTGATCCACACCAAGAACTCATCGAGTCGCAGGACAAAGCCCGCGTGCTCGTTCGAACGCTTAGTGCTTCGGTCAGCCAGTCTTGCGACCAGCCAATTGATGCCGTTGCATGTTCGCAATCGCACGCATGATTTGACGCGACACAACCTGCCGATGCGCTGGGTTGGAGCCAAATTCAAAGCACATACCACAGTACACCGATCGATCACTTCGAAGATGGCGATGCGCAATGCGAGCCGAAACACAAATCGGCGTGCGGACCCAAGGAGCAAGATGGAATCGCATCCACCACGTGGCATGCCGCCCAACAGCGGCCGCATCGTCTACTCCGACACGTGTACCTACACCACCGCCACCGAGATTCACCAAACTTGCATCGACCGCTGGCCCAAGCGAGGGCAGCAGGTCAGAGTCAATTTCAGGTGCTGGTCCAGGTGGGGCTAGGCCGTCGAGTTCACGCTGAAAGTCCACAGCACTGAGGCGTTCGGCTGGAAGTACCGTTGCGGGTTCAAGTAATGGCCACATTTGCACGGACGGCAATGTCAGATCCACCGTATCGATTCGATAATCCCGTCGCCGCTGACAGCGTTGCACTTGCGTGGGCGCGGCCAGCCGCAACCCACGTGTGCCATCTGGGCCACACGATTCATCACGACCGATACACCGCGTATGAAACATCCAGCGGTTCTGACCAATGGCCATGATGCCAATCAATTCAAGGCCGGACACAAACTCGACCGCTTGCCCTAATGTGACTGGAGTCTCGACGCGAATGTTGCCGTCGTCGATTCCAAGCACTCGTGCCCGGAAGAGAAGGTCTGAGTTGCTGCCGTCGCAGTCCCGCCGAACCGCAAGTTCGATCGATCCACGACGTGTGCAAATCTGATTCAGGCATCGGCGCCAGCCGGCCGTGCGAGAGCGTGTTGCGGGCATTAAGGTCCCCTTGAAAGTCCATGGAAGCCCGCTCTGATGGCGGGGTCGATGATTCCATCGGCAGGGCTACGTCGAGCCTGAAGCAACAAGTAGACCTTGGCGATCAATGAGACGTGATGTTCGGCGCAGGCCGCAAAATCAGAATCCCGCCGTCCGGTATCACCTCTGGAGGGCTGAATCCAGCCAATCGAGCGGCCATACGCAGCGCACCATCGGTCCAAATCCGAATCGGAACATCATCTGTTTGGATGGACCAGTGGTCCGAATCAACTCGATGACCGCACCGAAAGGCCAGCACCGCGTCCCGATCGTTCCAGACCAATTGCTCTGATGCATCTTCACTCAAACCATTGGCCCAGCGACCGCTTGTGACCTCAGGCCAAAAATCGCCCGGCAGATCGTCCAGCACCACTGCCCCACCCTCTCTCAACATGCCCCGCCATGCCTGAAGCGCCGACACTGCATCATCAACATCGCTGAGCAGGCCAAATGTATTGCCCACACACAGAACCCAGTCAAACAGTCCCAATGCGGTCGGAAGTGACGTCATGTCGCCCAGCACAGTTTGAATCGAATCGTCTGCGATACCGCATGCGTGCACTGCTTCTTCTTGATAATCCACCGCCACCACGTGCGCCCCGCCTTGAGCAAGCGGAATGGCAAGGCGACCATTCCCACAGCCCAAATCACACACTCGACCGCTCCCAACCAGATCAGTAAGGCAGGCAATCTGCGCCTCGCTTCGCTGGTCGTCATGTGGACTTGATGAGTTGATGTCAAATGGAGCGCTCATGTTGCAACACTGCGCAGCGCTCGTGCGAGCTCCTGCATCTCCTCTTGAATGTCACGCCGACTCGCCGATGTCAGTGGCTGATGGCCATATCGAACGCCATAAAATCGCGACACCAACGCAGATGCAATCCTACTGACTTCTGCGTGCGTCTCGGCCAAGTTTGAGCACCAATTCATTGGCGTCATGGCTCGCGGCTTGGTCAGGCCAGCCGCCTTCATGCGGCGAAGCAATTCCTCGTAGAACAGCACATCGATCGTGCGAACGCTTTCGCTGTCTTGCAATCCACTGATGCGCCGTGCCCGCCGTCGCCGGCGCACCAATCGCACCATGACAACGATCGCCAGAATAAGAATGGCACCAACGCTCATGAGCCAGATCGTCCCTGCTCGCCCCAATCCGAATCGTACGTCGAGCTTGGCAAGTGACTCATTGATCCATCGCACACCCGTGTCCAAGGCGTTGTGCCAGCGTGGCCAAATGAACTCCGCAACCCGCTGTTGCGTCATACGGGTGAATCCAACAATATTGAGCTGCCAGAACATATCTACACTGCCATACAACTGTCGAAGCGATGCGAGCACTCCATGCATCGACTCCTGCGCGGCCAAACTGCCCGACGGATCCACACGCGTCCAGACGTTTCCTTCAATCCTTGCTTCAGCCCAAGCATGTGCATCATCGGAAAATGCCTGCCAGTGGCCTGAACCAGCGGAATCAGCTAGAAATCCCGTCACGATTCTGCTCTGGATGCCAGAAGCTTGACACAACGACACGAATCCAGCGGCGAAGTACTCGCAATGGCCTCGCCGTTCTACCAGCAAGAAACGTTCGACCGGATCCATTTCACGAGTCTCGCTGGTGCTCCCAACGGTGCGGAGGTCCAGTGTGTATCGAAAGTTTCCATCTTCGAGGTAGCGGCGAAATGCAACCACCGCTTGATACCTCCACTTTGAAGCAGCGTCTTGGTCTTCAGGCGCCGTCTCTGCGAGGTCGGCCTGCGCCAACACACGCTTGGCAAGTGCGACAATGACATCGCTCCATGCCCCTGGATCCGCCGGGTAAATCTGTGCTGGCGACAGAAGATCTGACTTCACTTCATAATTCGTTGGCTGACCACCTGCCTCAATGCCAATAGTCTGACTGGTCCGATCCCAGGAAATCCACACGTCGCGATCGGTACGCAGTTCTGTAGTCCCACGCAGTACTGGCAGATAGACCAACCCTTGGAGCAACTGCACCTGAAGCGTCGCGCGTGACGTTCTTCCAGGTGGTGGCAGGGTCACCCACTGATCGGCAGGACACCAATTCATCTTTGAAGGACGGTGTCTCCACGGCACCCACTGACCATTTCCAACATACCGACTTGACGTCGCCGTTCGCAAATACAAAGGACCTGTTGCAAGCGGATCGCCAGCCAGTTGCACGATATCTGCGACCGCAGCGCCCTGATTCAGAATCTGAAGTTCTTGAGGCAGTGTGACATCCGCTCTGATGCCACTTCCGGTGACACGTATGTCATCACGACGGATTGGGGCCAATATCGTGTCGGCACTACGGGGAAGCACAAAGAATAGGCAGGCACTGACGATCAGTGTGGCCAAGACGACCACGAGCACACCTGCTTGAAGATGATTTCGAAACTTCGGCCCTGCCACGACGTCGGTTCGAATCGATCGATTTTGCGCTCCGCCGCGTTCAAACTCATCTGATCCAACGTGAATCGGAATGAGTACTAGCACGATTAGTCCAAGCACAATCCACGCCATGAGTACCATCCCAAAAAGCAGATCAGATCCGTGTACTGCAGCCAATGACATGAGCAGCGCCGAGAGAATGAGCCGTTCAACTTCGTTTTCGACGGTGTGGCGTTCATACAGTTTGATCACGGTAATCCACACCGAAAACACAAGAACACCCTGCACGACTCTGTCGGTTCCCGGCTCCACCAGCACGTAGAGCCCTGCACCAATCAACGCAATGGCGGTAAGAAGCAGCGACCATCGCCTCCCAATCGCCCACGCGCGTGGTCCTTCTGACACAAGCCGTGAGCCCGCCGCCAAAGTGCCCGCGAAAAGCAACAGCCAAATGCTTCCTTGGGCCATGCCCGCTCCAAGAACCGCAAGCAACACAACAGCATGGCTACAGAGGCGATAAGACGGCAGCAATGTCATGCTGATCGCCGATCGGGCAAGCGAAGATCCTCTAGTCGCCGCGCCACCAAGTAGGTCGCGCCGAGGCAAGACTCAATCGGCCTCACACGATCTGGCTGCACAACAATGGTCGCTGCGCGGGGCGCAGCAGCACCGGCGGTGCTGGTGCCGCGTTGGTGCGACAAATCGACGTCAGCCAGTACACCCAGCAGTCGCTGCAGATGCCGCGTACCACTGCGAATCGCATGCGATTGCACATCATCAAGCGCTACGGTGAGCCCCACCTCATGTCCATGCCGATGCAAGTCTGCCAGAAGCGAAGCCGCCAGTTCGATTGCGCGTTCTTCCTCCAACTGAGCATCTACACCATCAGGAAGAACCAACTCACTGGTTGGGCGTGTCAAGTCCAGCAGTACCATCGCGCGTGGCAATCCAGGGCGGACGCGATCCAGCGCTACCAATTGCCCGCGGTGGGCCGACGCTTTCCATGCCACATCACGCCAGCCGTCACCGGATCTGCCCAATCTCGTGCCGTACCACTCCTGCCCTGCTCCACGAACTCGAGAAGCATGTGGTCCATCGGCAGCTTCGGCATTAACCAGCCGCAGCACATCTCCGCGAAGGGCGTATCGCCGAGGAAATACAACCAATTCCTGTTCGTGTTGAATACGCCGACGTCGACGGAGTAGCCCGTACGGAAAGGTCGAAGTCATTGTCATGTGGGTGAATCGAAGCCGCCCCCGGCGGAGGGGAACGAGTTGGGCATCTCCATGCACCGTATCGCCCGGTCCAATGTGCATCACCCAAGCACGTCGATCATATCGAGCGGCATACTCGGGCAAGGTGTCAGTGACACCCACGCAGAATGTCGGCAGCCACTTGCCTCTGTTGGTGATCATGTATCGAATGCGAACGGCCTGCCCAACCTCTGCGTGGCGGGGCAGGATGCGATGGGTCGTCAGTCCAGTCAACATGAGTCGTGATGCAATCACCGCCGTAATCCCTACCGCAACAACAACGGCGAGCAACAGCATCAGCAAGTTGTTTGATTGGATGAAGGCTGGAACGCCTACAAGCACGATAGCCAGAAAAAGACCGAGCGACGGAAGAATGGGCAGACGCCACTGGCGATCACTGCGTCCAGAACCACCTTGACGCCGCTGCGTCATCGGACAACATCACTGGTCATCCGACGATGCATCATCATCGTCGGCGGCCGGTGCCTCGTTGTTCATTGGTGCGATGGTGTCTGGTTCAGGTTTGGCTGAAGCAGGCACATGTGATGGCGCACGCTGGAGGCCATCAACATCGGGCAGGTCTTCAATGCCTGCAAGGCCGAAGATGCGAAGAAAATCGCGGGTGGTTCCATAGAGAATTGGGCGGCCAAGTTCTTCGGCTCGCCCCGAGATGCGTACGAGACGTCGCTCCATCAAACCACGTAGCACTTCGCCACATGCGACCCCACGAATCGCTTCAATCTCGGCGCGGAGGATGGGCTGTCTATATGCGACAATCGCAAGCGTTTCCAGAGCTGCCTGCGACAGTCGAGTCTGTTGACGTTGCGAAAGGAGGCGTGCCAAAACAGGGGCCATCCGCGGCAGGGTCATCATCTGCCATCCATCTGCCAAGCGAATGATGCGGAAGCATCGACCCGTTCGTTCGTATTGTTCGTTGAGATCGGTCACAGCAGACTCAACAGCCGCGGAGTCCATGCCCACAACGTCGCTGAACATGCGAAGCCGAACCGGCCGGTCGCTCGTCAGGAGGATGGCCTCCAAACGCGATGGTGCGTCGATCGCCGTGATGGCGGCATCGAGTTCCTCGGAGGTCGTCGATTCGGCGGTCTGCAATTCGTCTGCCACGGCAACAGTGTATCGACGGTGCAATCGATCAGGAAAGACGCCGGTGGCGACGATGGCGGAGGATCAGTCTTGAACGACGTTCTCTGTCAGCAAGGTGAGCCCGCTCTGGTCAACGTGGGCAAATCCACCTTCGATGTGGATCGTGCGGCGGCCCTGGGAAGTCTCTAGGTGCAATGTGCCACTGCCAAGCCGGCTCAGCACCGGCGCCATTCCTGCAGCCACACCGTATTGCCCATCCCATGCTGGAAAGGACGCGTATCGAACCTCGCCTTGGAATGCTGAGCCAGAGGGCGTAATGACGTTGCATTGGAATGGCGCAGACATGTGTGGAGGCTCCTGACGGGAAGCGAGGCATGGTAGCACTCGGCCAGCGGCTTTGGGGCCCTGAGACCTTGACATCGGCGTTTCGCGAGCGATATGATGTTGATATCCATCCATCCGGATAAGCGGATATATCCCCGCCTTTGTGTGTTTGATGTACGGCTGATCAAGGAGCCACCGATGACCGCCACCGCCGCCCCCACGTTTATGAATACCGGCCTGCCACTGTTGACCGACGAGCCGTTCAAGGTTCGTGATCTGTCTCCCGAGACCGTGGCTTGGGGTCGCAAGGAAATCGAGTTGGCCGAACATGAGATGCCTGGCCTGATGGCCCTTCGCGCCCAGTATGGCCACAGCAAGCCATTGGCTGGTGCTCGCATCATGGGGTCGCTCCATATGACGATCCAGACTGCAGTTCTTATCGAAACCCTCAGGGAACTTGGCGCTGATGTCCGCTGGGCCAGTTGCAATATTTTCTCAACGCAGGATCACGCGGCTGCCGCCGTGGCGGTTGGCCCCAACGGCACCATTGACAACCCCCAAGGCATACCAGTCTTCGCGTGGAAGGGTGAGACATTGCCCGAGTATTGGTGGTGCACGCTGCAGGCACTCAATTGGGGCGATGGTCAGTTCGCCAACCTCATCCTCGACGATGGCGGCGATGCAACCATGCTCGTGCACAAGGGCAATGAGTTTGCCAAGAGCGGCGCTGTTCCCGATCCATCTACAGGTGGTTCTGAGGAGTTTGAGGTCTTCCTGTCGCTTCTGACGGATTTGGCGGACGCCCACCCAACATTCTGGCCCCCCATCGCCGCAGCCATTGGCGGTGTCACGGAAGAAACGACCACAGGTGTGCATCGTCTGTACCAGATGGCTGAAGCTGGCACGCTGTTGTTCCCGGCTATCAACGTCAATGACGCCGTCACCAAGAGCAAGTTTGACAACCTCTATGGGTGCCGCCACTCGTGTGTCGACGGGATCATGCGTGCTACTGACGTGATGCTTGCAGGGAAGACGGCCGTCGTCTGTGGGTTTGGCGATGTCGGAAAGGGCTGCAGTCAGAGCCTTCGCAGTCAAGGGTGCCGCGTGCTTGTGACCGAGATCGATCCGATCTGTGCCCTACAGGCATGCATGGAAGGCTATGAGGTTGTTCGACTTGACGATGTTGTCGGCCAAGCCGACGTATTCGTCACGACCACAGGCAACTACAACATTATCCGCGCCGATCACATGGCCAAAATGAAACACAATGCCATCGTTGGCAATATTGGCCACTTCGATAATGAAATCGATATGGCTGGCCTCGCTGCCACACCTGGCATCGAGAAAATCTTCATCAAGGACCAATTGCATGAGTGGAAATTCGCCGATGGCCACAGCATCTTGGTGCTGGCCGAAGGGCGTCTCCTGAACCTCGGCTGCGCCACTGGACACCCATCATTTGTGATGAGCAATTCCTTCACGAATCAGGTGCTTGCCCAGATGGAACTACACGCCAACGGTGATGCATATGACTGCACCACAGTCACGACCCTACCCAAGAAACTCGACGAGATGGTTGCTCGTTTGCACCTTGGACAACTTGGCGCCAATCTCACCGAGTTGACCACAGAGCAAGCCGATTACATCGGCGTTCCACAAGAAGGCCCCTACAAGCCCGATCACTATCGGTATTGACCGCAGACAGCCATCGGTGATGCAAGCGTATCGATTGGCTGCTTGAGCCAATTGCGTCAATGGTCAAAGCCGTCATCAGAGAAAAAAGGCGTCGAACGCATCGGCTGATGCAGTGATAGACGCCCGGGGTGGATTTGTCGACAATGACGCTATGGGGGTGCCCGCGAGTCGGCGGGTAGAAGTAAAGAGGGCCTGACGCGGTTTTGATACCATGGGCCGCTTCATGAGCGATCCGATCGGCCACGAATGCGGTCTGGCCTTCGTCCGGCTCAAAAAGCCACTCTGGTGGTATGCGCAGCATATGGGAGACCCCGCATGGGGCCTCCGCCGACTGCACCTGCTCATGCAAAAACAACGCAACCGTGGCCAAGATGGTGCTGGCATCGCCACCGTCAAATTCGACATGCCCCCGGGCATCGCATTCATGCGTCGACTCCGCTCGGCAAAGTCAAATGCCATCGAGCGTGTGTTCGATGTCGCTACGAAGGGGCTGGACTCCATCGCCGGCGCCCCAATGAGTGATGCCGACGAACTCGAACGTAAAATCTCCTACGACTTCCTCGGCAATGCTTACATCGGTCACCTCCGCTACGGCACTCACGGAGGCCACGCACTCTCACACTGCCATCCCCTGCTCCGCAAAGACAACACGGCAAGCAAAAACCTCGCAGTCGCTGGCAACTTCAACATGACTAACTCCACCGAGCTGTTTCAGCGGCTCGTCGACTATGGCCTTAGCCCCGTGGGCGACTCCGACACGCAGGTCGTACTGGAACGCATCGGCTACTGCCTAGATCTCGAACACCGGCACCTTCGGAATTCCATGGGGCCTGGCACGTTCGTTGGACTTGAAGGACGTGAACTGGCCGAGACCATCTCCCGCGAACTCGACCTCGCCCGCGTCCTTCGCCGCGCTGCCGAAGATTGGGATGGCGGATGGCTCTTCGCGGGCCTTCTTGGAAACGGAGATTCGTTCGTCTTCCGAGACCCCAGTGGCATTCGCCCTGGATTCTGGTACGAAGATGAACACATCGTTGCGGCCGCCTCGGAACGCGCGCCTCTGGCAAGCATATTCAACACCGACCCCGACTCCGTCCCTGCAATAGAGCCCGGATCGGCCCTCTTCGTCCGCCATGATGGGACAGTCTGGACCGAACGAGTCGCCGCGGAACGTCCCGTCTACCAATGCACCTTTGAGCGAATTTACTTTAGTCGCGGCAATGACCCCGATATCTACGAAGAGCGCAAACACCTCGGGCAAACCCTTGCTCAACCCGTGCTCGATCTGGTCGAGTGGGATGTGCACAACACGGTGTACAGTTTCATTCCCAACACCGCCGAAACTGCCTATTACGGGCTGATCGCCGAAACACAGCGCCTCGTTCGCGAACGACAAATTGAAAGTGTCTGGAAAAAGGTTGAAGCCGGGAATCTCACACATGCAGAATTGTCGGCCCTGAGCATCCCACAGGTCCGGGCCGAAAAAGTCGCCCACAAGGATCAACGTCTACGGACGTTCATCACTTCAGATAAAGCACGCAGTGATCTCGTAGCACACGTCTATGACATCACTCGCCAGATCGTCGGCCCTCAAGACACCTTGGTTGTATTGGATGACTCCATCGTCCGCGGGACGACACTGCGCGAGTCCATCATTACGATTCTGTCGCGACTGGATCCAAAACGAATTGTCATCGCAAGTTCTGCTCCGCCAATCATGTATCCAGACTGCTACGGCATCGACATGAGCCAACTTGATCGCTTCATCGCCTTCCAGGCGGCCATCAGCCTCATCCACTCCCGCGAGATGGACGACCTGCTTCTGGACATTGAACAAGCCTGCCGCAACCAAGTTGCCCTGCCCCCAGCGAGAATGGTCAACCATGTCCGGCAGATCTATGAACCGTTCTCGGAACAAGAACTCGCTGACGAAATTGCCCGACTCGTGCGACCTCAAGGGCTCCCGTGGAAAGGTGATTTGCGAGTGGTGTACCAGACGGTTGACAACCTCCGGACGGCCATGCCTGAGCATCGCGGGGACTGGTATTTCACTGGCGATTTTCCAACTCCAGGTGGGCTTCGAGTCCTCAATCAGGCCTTTCTGAACTGGCGTGATGGCCAAAGTGGCCGAGCGTACTGACCGAAAGCCTGCCAGCGCAGCCTGCACGCCCAAAAACCCGCTCAATCCAAATCGCCCAATCCCCTTCGATGGCTTGACGCGGACCGTGATTCGTGGTCCACTACGCGACTCGAATCGCCCGTTCAGGCACCTCTGGACAGGATGGTCCTTATTCTCTGGAGATCCCTCCCACATGGCTCGCTACCTCGGTCCCAAAGTCAAACTGTCCCGTCGTGTCGGAGTCCCGATTGAGGACATTCCCAAGCACACTGCTCGCCGGCAACTCAACGCGCCTGGCATGCACGGCTACCGCAACCGTCGTCCCAAGGACTACGGCATTCGACTGACCGAGAAGCAGAAACTCCGGTACCACTACAGCATTCTTGAGAAACAGTTCCGCCGATACATCGTCGAAGCCAGTCGCCGCAAAGGCAACACCGGCGATGTGCTGCTTCAACTACTCGAAGCACGCCTTGATAACGTTCTGCGTCGTTCAGGTTTCGTCCGAACAATTTGGGCTGCCCGCCAAGTCGTGGTGCATGGCCACGTGCTCGTCAACGGCAAGAAAGCCGACAAGCCAAGCATCGCGGTCAAGGCCGGTGACGTGATCACCTTCAAGGACAGCATTCAAAAAGTCATCCGCGAGAATATGGAGTCGCTTGCCGGCCATCTCGTCCCCGACTGGATTGATGTCAACCCTTCCGATCTGGCAGCAACCATCTCCGGCCCCGCTCACCCCGATCGGATTCCCTTCGAGGTCAATACGAACCTCATCGTCGAGTTCTACCGTTGATCAACCGGGTCTGACCCCGGTCACGCCAGAGCCGGCCTTCAGGGCGCGCTGTTCTGTCTGCGCCTGACCGGCGTTACAGGAAGCGAGACCTGTCCGCATGAATCGCCTGCTCAGAAAGTACAACCGAATTCTTCTGGCCGTCTTTGGCGTCGGCTTGATGATCGTTTTCCTCATGCCCCAACTGCCCGAACTGGTGCAGCAATTTGGCGGCACAGGTTCGCTCATCGCCACGATGGGCGAAGACGGTCGCAAAGTGACCCGCCAAGACTGGCAGATCGTGCAGCAGCAGATGCAGATCCTGCAACGAATCGAAGAGTTCGAACAGCCACTTCCTGTCATCGGCACTATCGGCAACGACGTCGCGCGATATTACTTGCTCGTCCATGAGGCTTCCGAAGCGGGCATGATCGGCGGCGCTGCTTCTGCTGGCCTCGATCTGGATACAGTCCTGCGACTGTCCCAACAAATCGGTTTCCCCCCGGCGGCAGTTCGTCAAACACTCATCAATTACAAGGGCATTCAGCGATATCTGTCCATGGTCGCATCTTCTGGCCGATTGTCGGATCGTCGGCTGATGCGGGAATCACGTCGAATGCTCGACAGCGTCCGTACACGAGTTGTTGTGCTGCCCGCCGAGGCGGACAAATCTCCAAACGAGCCAACCTCAGAAGAGCAACAAGCACACTTCACCAAATGGGCTGATGTTGAGCCTGGGCAAGGCGACCACGGATTTGGATACCGCCTACCCGATCGCGCCGCCATTGAATGGGTTGAAATTCCCCGACAAGTCGTCGAGCAGGCCATCCGAGCCCAATTGGCTACGAACGACATTGAAGCACGCAAATACTGGCGACGCAATGAAGCGAGGTTTACACCCGTCGAAGCTGGCTCGCCCGTACCAGACGCCGTTGTCAACGCTTACGTCGACAGTAGTGTTGATGAGATGATGCCAGCCATTTCTAGAGCAGCCTCCGATATGCTTCGCACGCCGCGGCGTGGGTTTGATACCGATTCAAACTTCTTGGTGCTACCAGATGATTGGGCCGCGCATCGCGTCTCTTTGTCTGATCTCCGCGCATCGCTGGCGGATCGATTCAATCTTCCGCTGGAAGGTGCCGACGCCATGCCACTTCCTGAAAGTAGCGATGGAATGCTCAGCATGCAGGAGATGTCCAGACTCCCACGCATCGGTAGCAGCGGAACAGATCGATTTGGACCGGCCGCCAACGGTGGCCGTCAACGGCGGCTCGCCGACATGGTGCAGAGCGCCCGCGAACTTGGCGGTCAGGGTGAGGTGCCAGTGCAAACCGGAGTTGCCACGCCAATTCTTGAGGATGCCACAGGCAACCTTTGGGTCGTTCGCATTACCGAATCCGATGCTGCTCGTCCTCCTCATGACCTCACCGAGGTGGAGGCAGAAGTCATCGATAATCTTCGACGTGAGGCCCACTGGACAGAAATCCAGAAGATGACGACTCATCTTGCCAAACTCTCAGGCTCCACGGGCATCGATGCAGTCGCCATCGAAATGGAATCGCCCGTCCGCGGTCCAATCGCCATGCAACGAAGCTTGGCTCCGGGCATCACCAAGCCACCGAGCATTCCAGGCTTGGGTGCAGATCAAGAAATCGTCGATGCCATCGTCGAACGTTCAATCTCCCTGGGGCACGAGCCACTGGAGACAATTGGTCTCGACCAGCGTGTCATGATTATCCCATCTGAGCGACATATGGCCATCGTCGTGGCGGAATTGGGCAAACGAGATCCACTCAAGCAGGCCGACTTCGATCGGCATGTAGAGCAAGGGTCGCTTCCTGCCATTATTGTGGCTGAGGATTTTGGTGGCCCCGGCCTTGAGACACTCCGGACTGCCTTCACAACCGAATCGCTCCGAGATCGCCACAACTTCTACTTCTCGGGCAGCGATGATGATGACACAGCAACCAGCGACGCCGATGCGACCAGCGACGATCCGCCCACGACCGCAGCAGCAGACACCAAATAGCCCACGTCAATTCCCCTGTGGAGATTCTCTCATGGCTGGCCCCGAACCGCTTCCGAGTGTGTCCTTTGACCAGTTCACCAATCTCGACCTTCGGGTCGCGACGATCACAGCAGCCCAGCCCCACCCCAATGCGGATCGATTGCTCACGATTCAACTTGACGATGGCACGACTGAAGGGCGTCAAATCTGCGCAGGCATCAAGGCTTGGTACAACCCGGAGTCACTGATCGGTACACAGGTCATCATCGTGGCAAATCTCGAGCCTCGCACCATACGCGGCGAAGTCAGTCAGGGCATGATCATCGCCGCTTCGGCCCTCGGGGATGATGGGGACAAGGAGACGGTCTGCGTTCTCCGTGTTGATAAACCGGTTCCAGCGGGCAGTAAAGTCAGTTAAAGCGTTCCCCCGTGATGGGTGCAAACGCGAGATGCCCCGACCTGCTGGCCTGATGTTGGTGAGTGGCCAACAAAGACCCGTGGCCGTGGGCGTATCTATTTCGCGTATACAGGTTCCCAGTGCTCGACTGCTTGCCAATCGCGATCGGACAGCCACGCGCCATTGGCGCGATGGGCTACGGTCTCGTCGCGTCGCCAAGATCGCTCGCATGCGGGTGACTCGCGGAGATCCGTCACGACGATGTCCGCAGCGACCGCGTCGAATGACAGTTGCGACACCTCAAGTAGGTCACGCACATCCTCGGTCAGCGGCGACAGCACACCATCTGGGTCTGGGACCACGAGGCCTGCATCGAGTGACTTCTCAATACCGCTGGTCTTGGATGCTTCCAATGCTTTGAGCACGTCGTCTCGCATAGCCATGACCGTTGTCCAGTTCGGATCGATCGCGGGCACCGGCGTGGGTTCAATGACTTCCAGATGCACGCATGCATCATCTCCATGCATCGTCCGCCACGCTTCATCAGCTGTGTGGGGCAGAATCGGCGACAGCAAGCGACACAGTTGCTCGGCCACATGTCGCATCACCGCCTGAGCCCGTACCCGCCGAGGCGAGTCGGCTGCATCGCAGTACAGACGATCCTTCACGGCCACGCAGTACATGGCCGACAACGTCTCGTTACAGAAGTCGAAGATCGCAATATGTGCCTTCCGGAATTCGTAGTTCTGCAGCGACTGGCACACTCCCAACCGCATCGTCTCCAACTCACCCAGTAACCATGCGTCCAGCGAAGTCGCAGGAATATCGACGGCATCGATATTGGGCGCTTCCTCGCCGATGTTACTCAGCAGATATCGCAAGGTATTGCGAACCTTGCGGTAGGATTCGCCAGCAATTTGGAAGAGTTCCAAATCGACTCGTTTGTCGTTTTCAAATGCCAACGAGCTCACCAACCACCGGCATACATCAGCGCCAACATCCTTGAGAAGATCTTCGACATTCAGCGCATTGTCGCCAGATTTGCTCATCTTGCGTCCGTCGCGATCGACCATGAATCCATGTGTCAAGACCGTGCGATACGGAGGCTGTCCCGTCACCCCCATCGCCGGGAGCATGGACAATTGAAACCAGCCACGATGTTGATCAGAGCCTTCCAGATACAAGTCGGCCGGATAGCCCAAGCCGCGTCTTCGCATGACGGCATTCCACGACGACCCGGACTCCATCCACACATCAAAAATGTCGTAGGTCTTGGAAAGCGATGAGATATCAACACCAGTTGGCGCGTCAGGGTCATTTGCTGCGTCCCATGAGGCGAGCAGCTCCTCGCATGACTTCGTAAACCACGCATCCGAACCCTCGCGACCAAAGACATCCGCCACCGCGCGAGTCGTTGCAGACGTCAGCAGCATGGAACCATCAGGCATTTGGAAGGCCGGGATAGGAAGACCCCACGAGCGTTGTCGCGACAAACACCAATCAGGCCGTGAGTCGACCATGCCCCATATACGCTTTTGCCCCCAAGCAGGTACAAACGTGACCTCATTATCAATCGCATGCAAACTGCGCTGTCGCAGCGAATCCCCGCCGCAATACGCGCCATCGACATCAACAAACCACTGTTCGGTACTTCGGAAGATGACGGGCGTCTTGCTTCGCCAGTCGTGCGGATAGGAGTGCACATAGTCAACATGATGGGCGAGATGTCCAGACTCACCAAGATGCTCGACGACTTTCGCATTGGCATCCCACACCAGCATGCCTCGCAACCACTCGGGCACCGTGTCGTCATAGGTCCCGTCACCCTGCACAGGACAGTAGATATCCAAACCCGCCGCAAGGCCGACCAGATAGTCGTCGGTGCCGTGCCCTGGAGCGGTGTGCACTAGGCCCGTTCCATCCTCGAGCGTCACGTGGTCCGCCCCGAGAATCGGACTGACCCGATCACAGAACGGATGGTCGTAGGTCAGGCCGACCAGATCAGCGCCCGTGCATTGCCCGAGCACTTCAATATCATCCAGACCCAGCGTTGACTTAATCGCATCGAGCCGACCTTCCGCAATGATCGAGCACGCCCCATTGAGTCGCGCCAGCACATACGGAAGGTTGGGGCCCACGGCAATAGCCATGTTGGCTGGAAGTGTCCATGGAGTGGTGGTCCAGATCATGAATGATGGGCATTGGTCCAGATCCAACCCAAATACCGCCCCAACCGCCGCGGAATCTGATGCTGGAAAGTCCACCCACACCGACGGATCGGTGCGGTCTTCGTACTCAAGTTCTGCTTCGGCCAGCGCCGTCTCATTAGCGATCGACCAGTGCACGGGCTTGAGCCGGCGATAGACCAAACTCGCCTCGACCAAATCGGCGAAGACCTCGATCACCGCCTGCTCATAGGCCGGGTTCATTGTCATGTACGGATTGCCATAGTCGGCCAACGTCAACAGCCGCTCCATCTGTGTGGCCTGCACCTTCTGAAACTTCATGGCGTATTTGGCACATTCACGGCGGATTGCCATGCGTCGGGCATCGTCATCAAGTGTGCGAAGCTTCTCGATCTTGCCCGACTCAACCAAGCCCGTCATCACCTGGTGCTCGATGGGCAGTCCGTGGCAATCCCACCCGGGAACGAATGGACACTCCCGCCCAAGCAGGCCCTGCGTTCGCACCACAATGTCCTTGAGCACCTTGTTGAGCATGTGCCCAACGTGGATGTTGCCATTGGCAAAAGGTGGTCCATCGTGAAAAACGAACGAGTCGCTGCCAGCGCGAGCCCGCTGCACCGCGGCGTACAGATCCATCTTCTTCCATCGCTTGAGTGTGACCGCTTCATTCTGGGCCAAATTGGCACGCATCGGAAAGGAAGTTCGTGGAAGATTCAGAGACTTCCGCCAGTTGATTTTGACTGATTCGGTCATAAGAGGATGAGCAGGATACCCCCAACTCAGTGCATGAACGAGGCTGCACCAGCCAGCAGCAGACCCGCTAACAGTGCCACCGTCAGCAGCAGCCGGTCATGATCGTGCGATTGAAGTTCTGGAAGCAGATCGCACAGGGCGATGCACAGCAGAATGCCCGCTGTGACCGCGACGGCTGGCCCGGCCCATATCGGATTGGCCTGACCGCCAGCCCACCACCATGCGATGAAGATGCCCGCGGGCGTTATCAGCGCATAGATCAGGTTTCCCATCAACAGCGTGCTGACCGATCGGTGGTCTCGCCCCATGAGACTGACGATGGCCAGGCCGTCGAAAGGCTTGTGCAGAACGATGGCCACCAAGAGCGCCATGCCCGGCCATGCCACCCCTTGGCTTGACTCCAACAGGACGACGGCGCCCAGTCCCATTCCTGCCAATATCGCATGAACAGATAAACCAGTGAATGCGCCCGAGAGCGACACCGCATGCCCGTGGCCAGCGTGGCTACAGGCGGCTTCGCCCGACTCATGATGGTGGAAGCAAACAAATCGCTCTAACAAGTACATCGCCAAGAAACCCCCGATGACCCAGAGTAGCGCCAACTGCAACGGCCATATGTCGGCGTGATCATGATGATGATGGTGGTGCCCGCCAGTCTCGACGACCGATGCTGCACTGCTGGCCATGGCTTCCACTGCGTGGGGAAGCAGATCAAGTGTTGCAATGCCAGCCATGGCACCGGCAACAACGCTGAGCAACACCTGCATACGACGATGACCCAGTCCCACCAACATTGGCACGAGACCACCAAGCAATGAGGCCGCCGCAGTAATGCCACTGGCAATCAGGATGGCGGTCAATGGCGTCATAAAGATCAACACTCCACGAGGGCATGGTCCGCTCGTATTGAATCTGAACATGGAGCAGATGGGACTCGAACCCACAACCTCCTCGATGCGACCGAGGCGCTCTCCCAATTGAGCTACTGCCCCCGAGAAGATGGTCAGTGTATCAGTTCAGGACTCAACACAGGGTGCTGGGATGCAGCATGATGTGGCACCGAAGACCCTCATGTGCCCATTCCCACGTAAGTTCACCTTGAAGATCGTGTCGGACGAATCCTTCGATCAAACTCAAGCCAGAACCAACCTCCGTCGGAGGCCCTTGGATTTGTTGGCCACCTGTCTCCGCCCAGTAAATGCCGAGTTTGGTCCCCTCAATTATCCAACGCAGTTCAACGCGACCATCGCTCGAGGCCAACGCTCCGTGCTTGAGGGCATTGGTGGTCAGTTCATTGAGCAGCATGCAGATCGGCATGGCGGCTTCGGGTAACAACTTGATCGACGGCCCATCAATACTGACTTTTTGATCACTCCCCCACGGCTCAAGAATGACCCTAGCGGCATCGAGTAGATCAACGCAATGCCACTGCGATATGGCAAGCAGATCGTACGCACGTGCCATCGACTGCACACGCCCGGACAAGATACTCAGTGCAGTTTCATTTCCAAAGTTCCGCTGCTCAATCTGAACCAACGAGAGAATGGATGCCAGCGTATTCCGCACCCGATGGTTGAGTTCACGCAGCATATTTCGTAGTCGAGCGGCGTCGGCAACCCGTTCAGTCACATCAACAATGCAAAGTACCAGCCCACCAGTTTCAACAGCAGCAGTCAACACCTGAATGTTGTGGCGATGCCCAACTCTATCAGTCCACTCCTGCTCTGACTTTCCATCTGCAATCAGGGCTCCCATTGGCAACTGCGATACCTCGACGCCTTCCACCACCCTCGGGCTGTCAATGCCGAAAAACTCGGCACACGCTTGATTACAAGTCACCAGTCGGTCATCGTCGCCAATGTGTGCCAGCGGAAGCGGGACGGTATCAAGCGTTACGGCACGGACCATCGCCATTTGCTCAATCGCAGTGGTTCGATCGCGGACCAAGAACTCGAGCGTTCCAGTCAATTCGCTTATGGACTCCGTCAGCATGCGAACTTCTCGAGGCCCCGTCGGCTCCACATGAAAGTACACACCAACACCCAACGCCTCATGCGAGGCCCGGGCCAGCGTCGCCAGGGGTCGTGTTATGGATCTCGACGCCCACCGCCACAGCACTGCAATGAACAACAGATACAGAATGGTCGCAACCCACGAAACCAAACGCAACGTGCTTCTGGAGGAAGCCAATTCCGCTTCTTCTCCGAGAATGAACTGTTGAATTTCAAGGTCAATCTTCTTGAATCGTTTGATGAGGGGACCGAATTCTGCATCAGACTTGGCCAAAAGCCTTGGCAAATGAGAATCGCGGTCCTGGCCAAAGAGTTGTACGGCCTCATGCAAACGGTCCACTTCGTCATCGATGTACTGGGCCAGATCGCCTCGCAGCGCTTGAATCGCGTCCCATTCAATCCGTCCGAGCAAGTCTCGCAGTAGGCTGGCCGTGGCATCGGTATCCAGCAAACTGTTGCTCACGCTCCCGCCAAGCACTAGATCAACGTTGAGTGCCCAGTTATCGAGTTCGGTATTCAGGCGCCGAAGATCGCTCAAAGCAGCGCTGTGATCACTGATTTCCAGCGTCTTCCGTTCGACGTTTCCCCAAGCAAACGCCAGCACTGTCGCCAATACCAAGCCCCCGAGACCACATCCGACAACGACCAATCCAATGGCCATTTCAATTCGAAGCCCACGGTGGGGCTCACAGTCGCGGCCCGCAGGATTCACTTTCTGTCTCCGGTCATTCCCTCATCGGCCGCCTGATCGATCATCTGCCCATCAATAGTCTCGACCTGAGCCGCAGACATTGCCAGACACAATACGATTTCCATCATTGGCCATGAACTCCTGAACCTGCCACCACGGGTCCCAAGTGTAAAGCCAACTGGCCATCCACATACATCTCTACGCGGGGGTTGCCTTGGCGGATTCCCTACAATTGGAAGGATGGCGACGCCAACGACAGGCAGGAGAAAGGCGGGCAAGCGAAGGTCTCCACGAGACACGCCTGCTATGCGACAGTTCACGCGGTTTAAAGAATCGCATCCCGACTGCGTGCTCTTCTTTCGGATGGGCGACTTCTACGAGATGTTCGACGATGACGCCCGCACGGTGCACCGCGTACTGGGTCTGACGCTAACCGAACGCACCGAGGGCATCCCAATGGCGGGTGTGCCCTACCACGCGGTCGACGGCTATCTGCAGAAGATGCTCGCACAGGGTTTTCGTGTAGCGATCTGTGATCAGGTGCAGGACCCCAAGGATGCCAAGGGCGTTGTGGATCGCGCCGTCACACGCGTGCTCACGCCGGGCACACTTGTTGATGAGCACTTACTGCACGACGCTGCAACCAACTCAACGGCGTTGGTCGTGCTCAGTGAAGACACGGCCATCATCGCCTCAGCCGAACTCTCAACAGGTCGCTTTGAAGTACTCACAACGCAGCGGAATCGGCTGGTCGATGAGGTGGCAAGGCTTGGGCCTGCGGAACTCCTCACTTCAGAAGAGGTCGCCGACGATCCAGCGATTCTGCGTGCTGTAGCAGTATCGGATTGCGTACTGACGCCACGCCCTGCGTGGACGATGCACCCTGAGGAAACCTCACGTACGCTTCGATCGCACTGGCAAGTGGCCACGCTTGAAGGCTGGGGACTCTCCGATGACAACCCCGCGGCAGTTGCTGCTGGTGCCCTCCTTGGATTCCTGCTTGAGACCATGCCCCGAGATGAATCCACCAGGCTCTCCCATCTCCGGCCACCACAGATTCGCAGTGATGCTGGCGTACTGGCACTGGACGCCTCAACACTGCGACAACTCGAAATCGAGCGCACTATGCGCACCGGGACAACCGATGGGTCCCTGCTGGATGTCTTGCAGACTTGTCGCACCCCCATGGGCCGGCGTCTGCTGCGAAGATGGTTGTGCTGGCCGCTCACCGATCGCGCCGCCATCGAAGCACGGCACGACATGGTCGCTGCGTTGGTCGCCGATGATCCATTGCGGCAGGACCTACTCGACACGCTCGGTCGCATTCAAGACATCGCTCGCATCGCTGGGCGTGTCGCTACCGGTCGTGTGACACCACGAGACATTGTGGCGCTTGGACGATCGATCGCACAACTCCCAGCCCTGTGTGAACGACTCGAACTGCTTCCAGCAGCCGAAGTTCTGCACGCCGCTACGGCCGACTTGCAAACGCAACTGCTCGATCTTGGCGACGAGATTCGTAGGACATGCCAAGAAGACCCTCCGACGCACATGCGTGAGGGTGGGCTGTTTCGCGATGGTGTAGATGCCCAACTGGATGAATCTCGCACACTGCAGCGTGATGGGTCAGAGTGGCTGGCGACATATCAAGCACAACTCTCTCAAGAGAGTGGCATTGGTTCGCTCAAGGTCGGATTCAACAAAGTCTTTGGGTACTACATCGAAGTCACGCATGCCCACACAGACAAAGTTCCCGTTCAGTGGGTTCGCCGCCAAACACTTCGAAATGCTGAGCGGTACATCACCGAAACACTCAAAGATTATGAAACGCGTGCCACTGGTGCGCAGGCCAAAGGCATCGAACGGGAACACACGCTGTACGCCCAAATGATTGCTCGCATCAATGATCATGCCGATGCGCTTCGTGAGTACGCCGAAACGGTCGCAACGATTGATGTGTTATGCACGTTTGCCCAGCAGGCATCGAGCAATCGACTGGTGCGGCCAGTCATGACCGATGGACGCGACCTTGACATTGAAGGTGGCCGTCACCCGGTACTGGACACGCGGCTCGGGTCGGATTTTGTGCCCAACGACTGCACGACCGCCACCGAGGACGGCACGGCCACCCATCTGCTGCTGATCACCGGGCCGAATATGGCTGGCAAGAGCACCTACATCAGGCAGGTCGCGCTCATCGTGCTGATGGCTCAAGCAGGATGCTTCGTGCCCGCAGACTCAGCCACCATCGGTGTGGTGGACCGCCTCTTTGCGAGGATTGGTGCCAGCGACGAATTGCATGCGGGCATGTCGACCTTCATGGTGGAGATGACTGAGACCGCCAATATCCTGCACAATGCCACCGACCGAAGTCTGGTCATTCTGGACGAAATCGGTCGTGGCACCAGCACACTTGATGGATTGTCATTGGCTTGGGCCATTACCGAGGCGCTCGCCGCGCGCGGCTGTCGCACGCTCTTTGCCACGCACTACCACGAATTGACTGACTTGGCCGATCGCATCGATGGCATCGACAATCGTCATGTGGCCGTACAAGAGTGGAAAGATCGCATCGTCTTTCTGCATCACATTCGTCGAGGTGGAACGGATCGTTCCTACGGTGTACATGTTGGGCGGTTAGCCGGGATTCCCGAGTCGGTGCTGGAACGGGCGAGAACGATACTCGACTCACTTGAAGTGCATCATGGCAGCGACGATGTGCCACAAATGGGCAGCCCCCCGCCAGGCAGCCAACTGAGTTTGTTCATGCAGACCGTCGATCATCCCGCGGTTGACCGACTTCGGTCGATCGATCTAGATACACTTTCGCCCATACAGGCCTTTGACCTATTGCGAACACTGCATGAAGAAGTACAGAAGGATCATGACCGATGAGTGACAGTCCCGTCGCAGATGTGATTATGCGCGCCTTTGATGCTGCATGTTCCTACGAGGATTACCTCGCCGCATCACCGAAACACGCCGATGCATGGCGGTCGATGGGGGAACGCATTGCATTAACACCAACGCAGCGCGAGATGCTCTCGGGATTCACACGTCAGATGCGAGTACTGGTCGTGTCAGGCATTTGCTGCGGCGATTGCGTACGACAAGGCCCTGCCATGGCGGCCATCGCCGCAGCTTGCGAGGCCATCGACCTGCGATGGATCGATCGCGACGACGATGCCTCCCCCATCGCCCATTTGCAGATCAATGGTGGGCAGCGTGTGCCCGTCGCAGTCTTCATGGCCGAGGATGGCGTCATCGTGTCGATCTTCGGCGATCGCACGCTTTCGTGCTATCGCTGGATCATTGCGAAAGAAACAGGACCGACGTGCCCGTTGCCAGGCGCGCCGGTTCCCGAGGATGTCCTGGAGGGGATGGTTCAGGACTGGATGAATGAATGTGAGCGGGTACAGTTGCTGCTGCGTTTGAGCCCACGGTTGCTGAGCGTTCACGGAGTTTGACCGGGGTGATCAGGGAGTAGTCTCGGCACGATGCAGCTGCAGTTCACCCATTGTTTTCTTGAACATAGCGACTGCATCACGGCGAGCCTCGGGAGTCGTTGCATTGTCGCGATCAATGGCTTGTGCCTGTGCGATCAGTCGGCGACGGTCGGCTTGCTGTGCGTGTTGCTTAGACACATCGCTAATCGAAGCTGATGCTTTCGTGTCGCTTTCGGGTACCTGTGCTCGATTCAGCGCGTGAATGACATCATCGGCAACAGTTCGCTGGCTTGAAGTGCCATAGACCGCGATCACGCCGGTGTCTTTGAGAATGCTGATTTTGACAGGTTGGCTGGACTCCATGCCACATACACCGTGGATCAATTCCACCACGCGTGCAGGGCCATCGCCCGACAAATAATGCTCGGGAAGATTGAGGATGGCCGTATCCAGCGTAGGACGATGGGTACCACTGCTGCTCCCACGGCTACCGCGGCGGGCAACTGTCTGAGAACTGCCCGAGATGAGCCAGATTGGATCGCCGCCTTTGTCTACCTTGCCGCATGTAATCGGACTCGTCTTGGACACATTCCACAACTGCATCAGCGATGCCACAGACACACCGTGCAAATCCATAGGCCCGACTTGCGCGGCGACAACGTTTTGGCTGACGATGATGTTGCTCTTGGGCGATACCGACTTGATAGCGGCCACCCATTGTTGCACGGTTCCCCCCTCAAACTGAAGGTCAATTACGCTTTGGCCAGCGGTGGTTGTTGCCGTAATTCCGGCTGCGAGTGTGAGTACCAAAAGATTCATAGTTAGTCTCCTGATTGGGGTTGCCAGTGCACGAGTGGGGACACCACGGCAAAGCCCTGTTAAGTGTGCTCCCTGCATGAAGCGACTCCCTCATAGAGGGATTGGACTACTCGAACAGGAGATCAACGCCCGAGGGGAGCGGGTGATTGCCAGACTGTTGAATTTTATTTACTGCCCCACGAATCGGCAGGGACCTCATCGGGGTGATCCATTCGCCAGAGTCGCTCCAGCACCGGAATCAGCCCCTTCTGAGTACCGCCTGAACCACGCAGAACCTCGTGGCCGGTTTCGTGCGTAATGTTCGCTGCAATCGACTTGGCCGTGGATTCATCAAGCAAATCGCATTTATTGAGCAAGATCAACTCCTGCTTCACAGCAAGACCCGCACCGAAGGACTCCAATTCGCCCCGAATCAGTCGCCAGTTGTCCAGTGGATTGGTCCCGTCGATGGGCGCGGCATCCAGAACGTGCAAGAGGACACCGGTGCGTTCGACATGCCGCAGAAATTCGTGCCCCATGCCCGCACCCACTGACGCGCCTTCAATGAGGCCGGGAAGGTCAGCGATGACCAACCGCCGCTCGCCAGGGAGTTGGGCAATGCCCAGATGCGGCGACTTGGTGGTGAATGGGTAGTCAGCCACTTTAGGACGAGCGGCACTGACTGCTGCTAGCAGCGTCGACTTGCCGGCATTGGGGAGTCCTACCAGGCCAACATCAGCCAGTAGTTTGAGTTCCAGATCGAGTGTGCGTTCTTCCCAATCTTCGCCAGGGGTTGACTCACGCGGTGTTTGGTTGGTCGAGGACTTAAAATGCTCATTACCAAAGCCGCCTTTGCCCCCGCGGGCGACGATGGTCCGCTGATCATGCGTGGTCACTTCAACGATGGTCTTGCCAGTCTCGCGATCAACAACGATGGTTCCAAGAGGCACCTGCACGAGCAAGTCGTCGGCATTGGGGCCATGTTTGGATGAGCCCTGCCCTTGCAATCCACTCTTGGCGCGGAAGTGCGGCCTAGGCGTCAGCGAGAGGAGCGTACTGAGCCCCTTGTCACCGACCAGCACGACGTCGCCACCGTCGCCACCATTGCCTCCATCGGGGCCTCCTTTGGGGCGATACTTCTCACGACGCAAACTCGCGCACCCGTTCCCACCCTTTCCAGAGCGAACATAGATGGTGCAGCGATCGACAAGCATGGGGCAGTCCAGACGAAAAAAGTCCAAAAGAACACGCGAGCGACTTCAAGCCGCTCGCGTGATGATCTCAGAAACGTCGACGTCGATCAGGAGGCCTTGTCGACGGCGGTGTAATGCGGGATGGCGGGATCGGACGGAACAATATCGATCTTACGACCACGGAACCGGACGGTGCCGTCGGCGAGGGCAAAGAGGGTGTCGTCCCTGCCACGGCGAACCAGATAACCCGCATGGAAGTGTGTGCCACACTGCCGGACGATGATCGAGCCCTTTTGGGCAACCTGACCACCATAGAGCTTCACACCCCGGTATTGCGGGTTGCTGTCGCGTCCGTTCTTACTGGAACCTTGTCCCTTCTTATGGGCCACGGTACACCTCCTGATCAAAGCCACGACCTTCGGGTCGAGCCACGAAGTATACCAGCAACCGACAAGCATCCATACCCCTACGACGGCCCACAGCCGCGATTTTGCCGCCATCACCCCGGCAACGGTACTGAGCGGTGCTAGACACCCATCCAGCCACTTGGGTGGTCATGGCTGGAGACGAAGTTGATGGAGTGGCTCTCTCGGGCGGGCCGCCCTCCGAGTGGAACTACCGGAAGACCCAGTGGTCCTCACCGACGTAGTCGGGATGCAGATCGATGACCGTGTCGCCTCGAGCCGCCGCGTCACCTGGAATCAAATAGTGGCGGTACAGCGTCTTGCGGAGCGTCACCGGTTCGCCTGTGGCCGGGTGCAGTACCGAGGTCGACTCGGGACTGATGCCTCCTACGAATAAGCGGAGTTCGTTGACGTCCGTTCGCTTGGCTGGCCAGACGGCGACACCACGACGAGCATGACCAGCACCCTGACGAAGCGTGCCGATGATGGACACCTTGGACTCAAGCAGCGGATCGCCGACATAGTCACGGATGCCCGCCTGCACAGAGCGTGGCACGTAGCGACCGTCAGTCAGTACTTCTCCACGATCGGTATACAACACCATCGATGGTGCCCAGACACGATCCGCCCCGGTGGAATTGACCACGTCGTAGATGAAATACCAGTAGTGCTGCCCATCCGAATGCCGGTACATCCGCAAGGCGTCGGGCCTGAATGAAATCTCAGGCCGGGTCGATACTGGAGCCGGGCGTGGGAAACCCATAACCACCTCTGGCATGGCCAGCAAGGACGTCAGAGCGATGACAACACACAGAAGCATTCGAACCATCTCAGTGGGACTCCATCCATTCAATTCCCCCCGAAGCGAAGTAGTCTACCAGCCAATGCCCGCGTCCCCCACCAACTGGGGCATAAAGGAGCCGCCCGCCCGATGGACCCGATCGCCTCCGTCCCGTTGCCCAGATACATCGAGGCCTTGCGGTTGGTCCGCCCGGATGCAAATCGAGCAGCCTTAGAGCGGTTTCTGGCCCATATCACCGACAGCGGCCGCCTTGAATCGTGCCTCATCGGAGCAAGCGTAGATTCGCGAGATCGATATCGGGCCGCCATTTTGGCCATGCCGTCACCTGGCCGGACGGTCACTTTTTTCTACTCGACTGCAGGCATGAAGGCTCCAATCGCTTGTGCCCTAACCAATTGGGCCATCGAATCGATTCCCTGCGGCGTGGCAGACCTGGCCCAAACCCTCCTTCCAGTCAACGCACAAGCCACACTCGCTGGTGTACTGGACGCCAGTTTTATTCACCTGGCGGACCTACACCACATGCAGTGCACCGTGCGAGCACCGAGTTCCGAACCACGGCTTCCCGATGACCTCTCGCTACACACTGCCGACGACGACGAACTCACCGAACTGTTGCCACACACATACGAAGGCACGCTCGACTGCCCGGCGCTTCGCGGACTCCGCCAACCCGCCGACATTGTCCAAGGACACCGAGCCGGCGGACGCATCGAAGAAGACTTGTGGCTTGTCGTCAACAGAGGAGAGCGGCACGTCGGTTGCATGTTGATCACCATCAACACCGATGCTGTCGCCGACCTGGCATACATCGGCTTGATCCCCGATGAACGCGGCCACAAACTCAGTTCGACACTACTGTCAATCGCCATCAAACGACTTGTACGAAGGCGAATTCGACAACTTCGTCTAGCGGTCGATTCGGGCAACACGCCAGCCCTGACGATTTATCGGCAACTTGGATTTCGCCGAATCAGTACGCAGCGTGCGGCTATCCGATCGCTCCGGGATGTGCAAGTCGACCCGGGCACCAATGAAATGTCCACACCAAACTGACACCCTGCGCCAATTAATGTGGATGAAAGTTTTTTTGGAGTCAAACACGCCTCACACGCAGTGGTTTTCGGTGCCTCCACAGGTTGGGACAGCCGTTTTTACCCTTGTGGGCGACCACAAGCTTGGGTACAGTTCCCCGCGTCCAAGGATGGACAGGTGCTTCGACACTTGGTCGCACACCCAGAACCTCTCAAGGGCACGGAAGCTGGTAGTCGCGCTTCTCCGGCGTGGATCACCCATGCAACACAAGACGCCGCTTCATGCGGTGCACGCAGTGATCTCCGCCGTGTAATGCAATCTTCTTCGTAGGTGGCCCAAAGCCGCCACTGCGCGGTCGGTCTGTATGCATGACTTCCAGCCTGCGAGCCCATCAAGGCGACCCACGTGAGTGCCTCGTCGTTCCCAGTTTTCCGATGGCCACAACAGCCCTGAGCCCATCGGCTTAGCCTCGGACCTGCCCGCTCCGGCTCCCCTGCCAAGCCTCCGCCCTCCCCCCATCCTCCAACCCCCTCAACACACTCCCCAGTGACCCACCGTACACAGCCCGACATCGCCGCTCGACTCGCTGACCGCATCGGAAAAGGCTCCTATCGCATGTGGTTCGACAATGCCGCGGTCGCCCTGCAGGACGGCGGTCTGACCGTGACGACATCCTCGAGGTTTGAAGCCGATTGGATTGCCAGACGCTTCCAGGCGGACCTCGACAGCATCGCCGCTGAAGTTGGCCAAGGGCCTGCTCGAATCGAACACACGCCAGAGGACCCGCTCTCCCACGTGTCCAATACGGCACCGTGCAAGGAAATCGTCCAACCATCTCCACCCTCACGTCGTCGATCTGGCCCCCGCCGCTTTCACCGACTGGATGACTTGGTGGTTGGACCGAGCAATCGGCTGGCCTGGACAGCAGCCAATGCCATTGTCGACGATGGCCAAGCACATCACCTTTCCCCGCTGTTCATCTTCGGGTCGTGCGGTGTTGGTAAGACCCACCTGCTGCAGGGCATCTGCGAGCAGTTCCGTCGATCCCATCCCGGCGAGTCGATGCGATATCTGACGGGCGAAGAGTTCACCAACGAGTACATTCAGGCCGTTCGGCACAATCAACTGGAACGATTCCGCCGATCCATGCGACGATTGCACTTGTTGGCGATCGACGATGTGCACTTCGTGCAGGGGAAGACCCGCACACAAGATGAAATTCTTCACACACTGGACGCCATCCAACTCAAGGGCGCTCGGCTGGTGCTTGCCTCCGACGCCCATCCATCGGACATCCGGCGATTCAATGCCTCCTTAGCCAGTCGCTTCACAAGCGGCATGTTGACCCGCATCGAGTCGCCCGACGAATCGCTTCGCCGCGAAGTCGTTCGAAGGATCGCATCGAGTCGTGGCTTTGAGTTGGATACACACACCATCGATGGCATCGTCGACCAATGTGCCGACAACATCAGGCAGATTCAGGGACTGATGGCCCGCGTCAGCGCCATGCGAACAGCACAACAGACCAGCGGCCCCGTTAGCCGGGCTGAAGTAACGTGGGCCGCTCACTGCACCGAAGAGTCGCACCGCCCCATCATGGTCGACGCCATCGTTGATGCGACCTGCCAACACTTAGCCGTCGATCTACAAACGGTCCGAGACCGCGGGCGATCTGCCATAGTCGTGCTCGCCCGCGGGGTCATCTCGCTGCTGGCAAGGGAATTGACTGCGGCCAGCTACCCAGAAATCGCAACGGCCTTGGGCCGCCGGACCCACTCCACGGTACATGCTGCCCAGCGACGACTCCAACGAGCGGTACACGATGGTGGTACCTGCATGATCCGCGGCCAGGAAGTGGAAGTGGAGCGGCTGCTGGACCAAGTTCGTAGTGCCCTGACTGGTCGGTCGCACGGCTCAGAAATGTAGCGTCCAGACCGGCGAAAGAGGCCGCTGATACCCGTAAACAGTGGCTTGACAGCCACGCGATGATAGACTCGGAGAATGGCCCCATTCCCACGTCCGAGCTTGATCGCCATGATGGTGCTCATCCCAGTCATGGCCGCCTCAGGCATGCGCTGGGGACAAGATCACGACACGGCCGTTCACCTGCAACTTGACCGTGCCGTGACGCCCCAACCGGGCAATGAACATCTGACGCGGTTGTCCTCGCTGCGAGCCCTTCGTGACCCAAGGTTGATCCCACTCTTTGCCTCGCTGGCTGAACGCGCAGAGCCCTCCATCCAAATGCATGCCGTACTAGGACTGTCAGAACTAACGGCCCAAGGGCAGATCGATCCACATCGAGTGGCGCAGGTGCATGCCGATGCCCGAGCCATGCTCATCGGGCACGGTGTAGTCACCGAGTCACTCTTGCCTGCCGACATGGAATTGCTGCTCAAGATGCCCACGCTGACGCCAGGCGAACAACTGATGTTGTATTCGGGACTGGTGCAGTCCGGTACCGAGGTTGACATCGCCCGTGTGAGCAACATCGATGCAAGCAGTGACCCCGCCGCCCAAGCAATGCAGGCCGTACTAGAGGCCTCACTCGGAGACGCCACAGCACTGCGTGTGCTCAACACGCAATTGCAAGACAAGTCACCCGAAGCGGACGGCAGACGATTTGAGACCCTCGAACTCATCCGTCGTGTGCCTAGCGAAGAAGGTCTTCAATTTGCAGTTGACTCCACCAGCCAGGCACACTCCGATGGCGTCCGCCGCTATGCCTTACTGCTCCTGCTGGAGGCCTCACATCCCGACAGCAAAAAACTGATCGCAGCGGAAGCAGCCCGAGCCGACCGGCACCGAAGCAAAATTGACCTTGCGCTGCTATTGATGATGGTCGAAACAGCACCGCCCGAAGGCGTGCAATCGTTGGCTGATGACAGTCCGCTGATAGCCGCCATGCTGGATACTGCTTCATCGCTTGATCGCCAGAACGAGGCCGATATCAACGCGGCCCTCAAGACACTCATTGGCATCGGGCACCGTCGAAGCACGTCATGGGTCATCGATGCCGCAGGCGATTGGCCGCAGGATCGGGCCACGTCAGTGCTAGAACTCATTCTCGACCAAGCCGACGAAGCTCAGTATGAGGGCATCTACGGCGCCCATGCCGTCGCCGCTGCAACAGCACTGATTGCGCAATCGCCGTCGGCCTTTCGATCGCGTCTCATGCGTGCAGTAGATGACAGCGATGAGCAACAGATTCTGTTGCTCGCCATGCTTCAACAGCCCACCCCAGACATGCTTGAAACCGTTCGAGGCATTCGCCGTATTGGCTTAGGCCCAGCTGACACGCTGACCATCTTGGTCATGGCCCGGGACAGCCCAACACTCAACGCTTCAGATGTTGCACAGCTCAAGCGAGTAGCTGCACGAATCGCTGTCTCATCTGACCTTCGCACGCAAGCGGCATGGCTGGCCGTACGCCACGACGGAAGCGTTGACGACATGGTCGCCACGCTCATCGGACCGAGTCACTAGGCACCAATGAATTGGAGAGGCACTCGTGTCCGGCGACATCCCACTGACCAACCCAACCGTCACTCCGCGTGACATCGAATCTGTCAGCGATATGCTGCATCGTGGCAGACTCGTTGATGGACACTGCCGCGCCATGCTTGAACAAGCCGTGGCCGACGCGATTGGCATTGATTCTGCCATTGCCGTTGCCTCGGCAAGTGAAGCATTTCCGCTGATACTTCAGAGTATGGGCGTGCGTCCCGGCGATGATGTCATCCTTCCGGCCTTGGGAGACCCCCAATGGCTCGCTGCAGTGCAAAGCGTCGGAGCCATTCCCCGGTTCGCCGATTGCAACGCGACCACCCAACTCCCTTCAACCGAACGCTTAGATGACATGATTCAGCCCGATACCCGTCTGGTTGTCATTGGCACAAGCGATGTGGGTGTTGAAGGAATGCAGGCACTGGCAGGCATTTGTGGTAAACATGAAGTCCCCATGGTGGAACTGGTGGGAAGCCGCTTTGGTAGTCGTTGTGGCACCAAACCCACAGGATCGATCGGACGCGTGTCCATTATTGACTTCTCGCCTGCCAGCCCGGTTTCCGCCGGAGGCGGTGCTGTCATCGTGACCAATGATGGAACCATCGCCGCAGCATGCCGGGAAGCTGGTGCGTGTGGAACGATGGCGATGATGGCAGAACCATGCGCGGCACTTGGATTGTCGTTCTTGCATCGGATCGAGGAGATCCTTGATGCTTGCACCTTGATTGCCCAACAGTACACCTTGCACCTGTCGGGAATTCCTGAGTTGATGCTGCCTGCGACATCACAGTCTGATCAGACCACGTGGTCGCGATTGGTCGTTCGGCTCGACGAGACCTTCTCAAAGCAAGACCGGGATGAAATCATCCGAGGCATGCAGCGACACGACATTGCCACCTCTTCAGGCATGGCTGACATCTGCACGCTGCACGGCTGCCGCAACGGCCACTGCTGTCCAATGGCCAGTTCACTGGCCACCCGCAGCGTGTCGCTGCCCATGCACACAGGGCTGACCAAGCGTGAAGTGGAACTCGTCTGCCAAACGCTGCGGCTGATGATCCAACGAGCAACCTTCCGACGCACTGAAAATAATTGACCGCCGGTCAATTTATCTCTCTTCCCTACAAGCACATACGTTCTACTGCTGCGGCCTGCCGGGCCCCCCAAGTGCCGCTAGAGCGACTCTGGAATGATGTTGGCGTCCTTCCATTGACGCAGTTTCAACCCAAGGGTTCGCACGCCAATGCCAAGTGCCTCGGCAGCCCGGCGACGATGCCCGCGAAAGTGTTGCAGCGTGGCGAGAATGGCATCACGTTCGAGGTCTGCCAGCACACGCTCCTGGCCATCACACACCAAATCCACGGCCGTGGCGTCGGGCGTAGCAGCGCAAATCCAGTCGCGGACCATCCCTGGATCAAGTTCGACACCTTGCCCATACAGCACCAATCGTTCGCACAAGGCTTCAAACTCTCGATCGTTTCCAGCCCACGGTGCCTCGGCCAACACCGCGACAAGGCCATTTGGAAGCGATGGCGTGCGGCGGCCCAGACGCTTCGCGGATCGCTTGATTTGGTGACTGAGCAGTTCCTCAAAGTCTTCAAGTCGATCTCGAAGCGACGGAACACGAATAACATGAGATCCAAATCGCTCCAGCACCGACCGCGACAACATTCCTCGCATCACCGCCTGCACCGGTGGCTGATGCATGGTGACCACAATGCGCACATCGCCGCTCCTCCAGTGACGATCTCCGACTGGGCACCAGGCCCCATCACGCAACAATTCAACGACACGATCCTGCACACCGGGCGTCGCTCGATCCAAACTTCGCAGAAGCAAGGTGCCCCCACGAGCCAACATGACCGCCGCTACCCCAGAACGATCGGCTCCTGGAAACGCACCTGGGGTATACCCAAAGAGCCTGCCCAGCACTTGCGTCTCTGATCCACTATCGCAATCAATGGCCACCAGGGGCGCCTCATGCCGTCTGCTCGACGTATGAAGCCAGCGGGCCGTCGCTTCAACAGGCGACCCGGTAGGCCCGTGCACCAAAGACGGCACATCGTGCTCTGCGACCTGCCGCAGTCGATTTCGCAGGCCAGACATGGCTTCTCCCCCGCCAATGAGCTCATCATTGTGACGACAGGCCGGCGACCCCGCGGGAACACCCCCCACGGCGCGAATCAATACGTCAATGTGCGCACGCCGAGCTTCCAATGCATGCCTCACGACACCGAGGTGGTCGTCTCCATCTGCAGCAATAACTTGCACAAGTGGGTCCAGCCGCCGCAATTCGTCGAGGTGGGACGAATTTGTCTCCACTGGCACCACCATGACCGCCACCTCACCGCCACGAATACACGCCCGCAACGCACCGCCATCGACCGGTGAGGCGAGTCGTTCACCTAGCAGCCCATAGCAATTCAAGTGCTGCACTGCGATGGCCTCAAGATGCCCCTCGACCAAATCATGGATCCGCGGATCTACGCGTACTGACAAATGGGCGCTCCTGACGCCGAATCCGACCTTCGGCCAAAGGTTCTATCGGACACTGGGGCAATGTGTGTTGAGGATTGGGCGGTGACTCGCACCACTGGCAGACCGTCAAGTCTCCGGTGATGCAGGCTGTCGGGGCGTCGTCACCACGATGGTTCGCGCGACGACATCGCCGATCCCCTGTCCCGATGCGGTCAGCACGACGATGATGGCAAGAGGCGGCGCCAGCACAATGAGCGATCGAAAACCAGTCCGTACGATCACTCGCATGAATGGCGGTTTGCCACCTTGCACGGCCACAACCCACAGGCGGCACAGCCGCTTGCCCGGGGATGTACCAGTTGCCCCCTCCCAGACCGCTTGCCAGAGCCAGCACACCCCGGCCACGACCAGCAGGGTCGACAATGTGCCTGGCAACGGTCCTTGCAATACAGAAGCCAGCAATGCTCGCGGGTCGCTTCCAAAGATCGCAGCAGATACCAATAGACCCGGAATGAGGTCAACCATGAAGGCGCCCAGTCTGGCCAGCATGGGCGCCCCAACAGTGCCCGCTGGCGGCATGACCGCGTTCATTGATCGGCCTAGCACAATGACCAGTAGCACCGCGATGCCGATGATGGTCGTCACGATGATCGACCACGCCCGAAGGCTCGTCCCGTCGCTTTGTACCAACGGGCGCCAAGCAGAGGCAGTCCCTGTAACTGGGTTAATGGTGCTCACACGTATTTCCTGTTGCTGAACAGCCACCTCCACAAGCCCAATCCCGGATGTCACCAGCCACGCGTGGTCGCCGCCGGGCTGTCCCACCGCCATGGGCACCAGATCGTCCCCCTGAATCATCGACACATCAAGCCGATCCTCGACCACCACTCCGATGACAGGTGTGTGCTCCCACCACGCGAGCGTCGAAGCGCCCACTGGCAAGGACATATCCACATCTCGCCACGCTTGATCATCGGGAGAGAGACGATGCAGCGATCTGGCACCACTGGCATTTCCTGACAACACCAGCAAATCATCGCCCATCGCAGCTGACAACAATTCACTGCCGCTGGGAAGTGTGAGCGTTGGTCGGGCCTGCCACTGCCCTGCCATCAAGGCCATCGGCGAGACCATCGCGGTGTCGGCATCAAAGCCAAGCACCACTGGGCCAGAGAGCCCCGCCACCAAGGCGACAGGCCTTCCAGGAACCGCAACGGCCGCCAGCCGCGATGGGCCAGCGGCCGGGGTCGTCACCCAGTGGAGTAAACGCTGGTCCCACTGCGCACGAAGCACCAAGGGACGAATCTGTTGGGCGTCATCTGCTCCCAACGAACTAACCATCCACACGGTGTCACCTTGGGCTGCCATCAATGCCGGGGTGTCATGCAACTCCGCCACAACGTGATACTGGTCGTCACTGGATCCAGCACTCCACACAGCCAGAACCGTCTCTTGTGTCTCTGTATCCGGAACACACAGCCACACCTGATCGCCACCGGCCGCGACAGGACCACCTGAGGTCGCCAGAAGTGCCACGCACATCAGCGTAAGCATCATCGACAATCCTCGATTCGGTCAGGCTGGAGATGTGCCTTGATTCGATCAACATCAAAGACTACCGACTGGGCGTCCATCTCCTCCACACTCATCGACACCAATGAACTAAATTGAATCTTCAACATCGCTTTTTCTTCGTGATGCACATCAACAACCCGCGCCCTCGGTCGCATTGTGCCAGTGAAGTCTGGCATGAAGGTGCCGGCGGTCCAACGGTGCCGGGCCCGCACGGTGCGTCCATTGATGACCACAGTGATCAATATGGGGCGTGCAGACTCGTCGAGTGTCATTGAAAACAAGCCATCATCAATCGCGCCCGTCACTCGCACGCCATCCTCTGTCGCCTCCATTGCGGCACTGACAGGCAGCGGTTCTAGGGCCAGTAGCATCCTTAACACCCGAGGCTGCAGTGGCAATCCGCCCGCAAGCGATGACCGGTTCGATGCAACCATCGTCAGCATAGAGGGATCTGACATGAGATCAAACATCCATGCCATGTCATGCGACCAGCCCAACCACGCACCCACATCACCAAACTTAGTCAGCCGAAGCGACACGCGGTCCTGCCCATCGATCCATCCTTGGAGATCTCCTTGTTCCCGGTGTGCACCATGCTCATCACGCCACTGAAGTTGGGCCACCCCCTGCAATTCGACTCGAGCAAGCGGCGCGACGTCTTGATTCCAGTTGTTCAGGAACGCCGCCCGATCGATCGCTGGCGGCGTGTTGATGGGTGCAGATGATCGGGGCGTCCGGGCGCATCCGACACAGCAGAGCGCCACGGCCATCAGGATCGACGATTGAAAATGACTACAGATCGCCATGAAGAATCTCACCGAGCTGCTCGTGCAGCGCGATGACATCGTCGTCACCAAGGCCTGGGTCGACCACGACCCAGGGGCCGGCGGAGGACTGTTCGCCTCTCGCGCTCATGTGCCACTGCACGCCACTATCGACTTCTTCGCGGCGGTCAAACTTCAATCGACGCTTGCGAAGAAGTACCAATGCCAGAACAAATCGAAAGGCCTGCCGCTGCGATCGTTCGTCATCAGCGAGTCGGTCAAAGAGGTCCAGCAAGACCTCATCGTCGACGAATACTCGGGTATCAGGTTTGGCGTCAGGGACGACGGCCCGCCAGAAGCTATACAGCCGGTCTGGTCGTGAGCCGTTCTCCCACGCCTCGACGCTGTAGTCGATGCGAACGAAGCCTTCTCCCTCCTGGACATCACAGAGAGCGGCCACACAGGCTGTCCCCGGTTCGAGCACGCGATCGCTCGCCGCGCATCGCCCGGTCGACCGTGCTACCTGATACCTGCCATCAATCTGTGCCATGTGCTACTGCTCGGGGAGGCCCGCAAGGGCTGCGAGTATACTCGGCCGACACCCGGATCGAGGGCCATGCCCCCATCCAAGCCCTCATTGCCCCCTCTTCCCACCCACCGGAGTCCAACCGTACCGTGCCGACCATTCTGCTCAGCGTCGATCCGTTCGAACTGCTGATCGAACTGATCATCATCTGGATTGTCGTCTACGCGACGGTTCGATTTCTGCGCGGCACGCGAGGTGCTGGTGTGGTCAAAGGGTTCGTCGTCCTACTTGCACTGCTCGTACTGCTGCAGTTTCTTGGGTGGGGCACCGAACGCTTTCAGAGACTGAATTTCTTGGTCGATTATTTCGTAGGCATCGTGGCAGTGCTGTTGATCGTGATATTTCAACCCGAACTGCGACAGGCTGCCATTCGCTTGGGACAAACCCGCCTCCTGCGACCCGGCAGGCGACCACAGCGAGACACCCGGATCGACGCCATCGCCGAAGCAACCGCCTTTCTGAGTCGCAGTCAGTTCGGGGCGATCATCGCCATTGAGCGACACGTCCGCCTGGGCACCTTGGTGGAGAGTGGTCAGGTGCTCGATGCCCGGCTCAACCCCCGGGTCCTCGAGTCAATCTTCTGGCCCAACAGCCCACTGCACGACTTGGGGGTCGTCATCCGTGGGGAACGTATTCTTGCTGCAGGCGTGCAATTTCCGCTAGCAGAGGAAGGCACGCTTCCGACGCGATATGGATCACGGCACCGCGCGGCAGCTGGCCTCTCGGCCGAATCTGATTGCGTGGTCGTCGTAGTCAGTGAAGAAACCGGAACCGTCAGCTTGGCCTTCAACGGCAAGCTCGATAGTCCCATTCCACTCGATCAATTTGCCCGCGCCCTACGACGATTGCTCGATGCTGGCGCGGAGGTTGAGGACCCGCAGGCCGACACGCAGGAGGTTGAGTCATGAAGCGCGGCGGCGAATTGGGGACGATCGTACTGGTGACTGTGGTCACCATTCTCATCTGGTTACTCTCCGCTGCCAAGACACGAGAAGTCGCCACGCTGACTGCTCGTATCACATTTACTGTGGCTGGCGATGCTGCAATTGATCGGTTCGAGGTTGCTCCTGCACAAATAGCCGTCAATGTGACCGTTGAAGGAGGCGCACTTGCTGTTCGCGCCGCTGGCGAGGCCCTCCGCAGCGCACCGCTGGAACTCCAACTCCCCGCTAAGGCGGGACGTCAGGATATCGAAGGGCTAGCCATGCAATTGCAAGACCTCGGCGTCGTTCGTAATGCCGGCGTCAGCGTGATTTCAGTAGACCCGGCCAATGTGTCGGTGGATGTCACTGAATTCGTCGTGCGAACGGTGGTTATCCGTGCCGAAATCGAAACAGCCTCAACCGTTCAGGACGTCGCAGTCGCACCCAACACCGCCAAGATGACCCTGCCCAAAACCGTGGCTCAAGACCTGCCCGATACGCTTGAAGTAGAAGCGGTCGTAGATCCAAGGGATGTAGCCAGACTCGACCCAGGCGTACTTCATACCGTCGAAGGAACCCTTCGCCCCATCGGTCTTCCCCCAGACGCTGGGGTTGTGGCCATTGAGCCACGAACCGCCCGTGTGTCCTTCCAACTCGTAGCCAGAATGCGACAAGCCATCGTGCCGCGAGTCCGCGTGCAAGTGGTGTCGGCCCCTGAGGACTTTGGTCACTACAACGTCCAAGTCATGACCCCACTTCTGGAAAGCGTCGAGATTGAAGCCTCTCCAGCGGACGTCGCCCGCATCGAATCAGGCCAAGCGCAGGTCGTCGCCGTCCTACACCTAAGCACCAATGACAAAGAAAAGGGCATCCAGTCAAAGCCCGTATCCTTCTTCGCTGTCATTGGCCCCAATGGCGAAGCAACGCCAATTCAGGGCACCATCAAAGGCAATTCGAATCCCGACATCAAACTGCAAATCACCAAGGTTGCAACCCCAGGCTAACACGATTTGGCACCACCGCTGTTCGCCTGAACTCGCAGACAAGCCGCGACTTACTACGCCCACCGCGTGCAGTGCCAGGACTTCTTACCGCGCTTGAGCAAGATGGTCGTGCCGTGAAGCAGATCGTCCTTGGTCAAACGTCGATCAAGCCCTGCATCACCGGCAACCTTCACACCATTGATCGCTACGGATCCATTGCCAAGAAACTCGCGGGCTTCTCGCTTGGAACCTGCAAGCGTGGTTTCGGCCAGCAAGTCGAGCAGCAAGACGCCACTGCCATCGAGCGCACCATGATCGTGTGTTGTTCCGGGAACATCAGCCACCACATCGGCCAGTAAGTCGGCATCGAGAGCTAAAACTTCGCCGCCAAAGAGTGCCTTGGAGGCAGACTCAGCTCGTTCCAGTTCTGCTTGGCCATGCATCATGGCAGTCACCTCTGCCGCCAGTCGATGCTGCGCCAGACGCAGATGGGGTGACTGGGCGTGCTGGGCCTCTAGGTCGACAATCGTCGGTTCATCGAGAAACGTAAAGAACCGCAGGTACTTGCTGATGTCGGCATCAGCCGCATTGAGCCAGAACTGATGAAAGGCATAGGAGCTGGTACGATCGGACGTCAACCACACAGCGCCCGAGGCTGTCTTGCCGAACTTGGTGCCGTCGGCTTTGAGAATTAACGGGGCCGTAATGCCGTAGCCGCGGGCCTCGTGCTCATCGCGTCCTTGCCACTGGCGTCGAATTAAATCTATGCCGCTGACGATGTTTCCGTACTGGTCGGAGCCGGCCATCTGCACCGTGCACTCATGCGTTTGTCTTAAGTGCAGAAAGTCATAAGCCTGCAACAACATATAGGAGAACTCGGTGTACGAAATGCCCTGTTCCCGATTCTCCAGTCGATCGCGGACAGAGTCCTTCTGAATCATCGCGTTCACTGAAAAGTGCTTGCCAACATCACGCAGAACTTCGAGATAACCCAGTTCACACAACCAGTCAGCATTATTCACCATGATCGCATCGTTATCAGCACCTGAATCAAAGGTTATGACCTTGGCGAAGATCTTCTGCTGTGACTGGACGTTCTGATTTACTTGTTCACGGGTCTTGAGCGTACGCTCGGCGTCCTTGCCTGATGGATCGCCAATGAGACCCGTTCCCCCACCGCTCAAAATGATCGGTCGATGCCCTGCTCGCTGCCAATGCGCCAACAACATGATTGGCACGAGGTTTCCGATGGTCAAACTGTCGCTTGTTGGGTCCCATCCACAGTAGGCGGTGCGCATGCCACCAGCGAGATAACCAGGGAGTTCATCGTCCGCTGTCGTCTGATGCAGCAATCCACGCCATCGCAATTCATCGAGAAAGCCAGTCATCAATCAAAGGCCTCTTCGCAATCGCGTCGTGATGAGCACGATCGTCGGCCAGATAGACACAACCAGCGTCTGAATGAGAATCGCCCCTCCGGTGAAGATAGCAACGGTTTCCTTGGGAAGTGGCGAGGTCGCAGGCGACGTCCCGTTGTCGTTGACCTTGGCAGCAACATCGGTGAACTCCGATTGCATCGAAACCATGCTCTGTGCGACGACCTCATCAAACCAGTACCACCCACCAACCAATCCGGCGGCAGCGACCAAGAGCCGAGCCCATGCCCAGCCGCGGAGCGTGAATCTTGCCCAACTAGTTCCAGCGGCAGCGCCGCTACCTGCGATGATCAACCAAATACCCAATACGATTCCGAAAATGTACCCGGAGACCATGAACACCCGGTAGGCGGAAGACATCTCGGGCATGTTGTCCGCCCCATTCATACTCTCCATGGCCGACACCATGAAGAACTGCCCGCCCCAGCACAGCAAGCCTAGGACTCCAAGCACGATTGAGACGATCGCCACCCATTGCGGAGTCCCGTCATCGCCAATCACGGCGCCCGGCTCGAATCCGACCTCGGTCATGACCGGTTCGCTCATCTTGTCATGCTCATCCATGGTGCTACCTCCTCACGTCGTGCGCAGTCAGAATTGACGCAAGAAACGTGCGTCGTTTTCATAAAGCCACCGAATATCAGCGATGCCGTACTTACGCATCGCAATGCGTTCTACACCTAGGCCAAATGCGAACCCCATCCACTCCTCGGGGTCGAGATTGACTGCCTTGAGTACGTTCGGGTCCACCAAGCCGCAGCCACCCAGTTCAACCCATTGCCACTTGCCTTTAATCTGCATCTTCATGTCGACTTCAGCCGACGGCTCGGTAAATGGGAAGAAACTCGGTCGCATGCGTACTTCGGCTTCAGGACCAAAGTACGCGTGAGCGAATCCAAGAAGTGTGCTCTTGAGATCGACCATTGTGACGTTGCGGTCGACCAACAAGCCTTCGACCTGATGGAACATGCTGAAATGGGTTGCATCGTGCGTGTCTGGGCGATACACACGCCCAGCGGCAACGATGCGTACCGGAGGTGGTGTCTTTTCGAGCACACGGATCTGCACCGTGGAGGTCTGACTTCGCAGCATCCCCCCACCACCGAGATAGAAATTATCGATGGACTCGCGTGCAGGATGCGATTCAGGCACATTGAGCGCCGTGAAGTTGTGCCACTCGTCTTCGACCTCCGGACCCGTTACGGGTGTGAAGCCCATGTGCCCAAAGACATCTAGGATCTCCGAAATAGTCCGCGTGATCACATGCCGTCGACCTAGGCCAACTGCAATGCCTGGTTCAGTCACATCAACCGGTGGTCCAGCCGGGGCAGCCTCTGCCCTTTTCTTTCGATCGGTGAACGCGTGCTCCAGCGTCTTCTTAAGCGTATTCATGCCCTGCCCAAAGGCCGGCCGATCAGTCGCATCGAGGTCCTTCATCGTGCCCATCAAAGCCTTGAGGCGGCCCTTGGTGCCAAGCCAGTTGATTCGCCACTGCTCCATGGATGCGGCGTCTCCCGCCGCTTCAAGGGCGGACAGGGCTTCGGATCTGGTTTGGTCAAAATCCACTGTCATCGACGCCGCGGAGGATAGCCGAAGGAGTCGCCACGGCGTTCTCACCGTGCCCTGTGAAATACACAGACGCCCCAACCTTTGGTGAGGCAGGGGCGCCGTGTGATACATGTGCTTGATCAAATGGACTCAGTCGTCCTTGGTGTTCTCATCGGCATCTTCAACCGCCGCCTCATCGGTATCCGCCGATGCTTCAGCGGTGGCTTCGGTCTCAGGCGCATCAACGGCGGCAGCTTCTTCAACCGCATCATTGGCAGCGACTTCGGCCTGAGCATCGGTCGGTTCTTCCTCAACGGCTACTGTGGCATCAGAGTCCTTACGAAGCGATGAGGCAAACGCAGTACGACGATCGGCCTGCAAGCGGCGACCCGAGGTACCCCCACCGATCTGAGGACCTTCCTCTTGACCGACCAGTTGCAACACAACGATGTCGCCACCATCACCGAGGCGGTGTCGTCCGGTTCGAATCACCCTCGTGTACCCGCCATCACGATCACGAAAGCGATCAGCCACGGCGGTCATGACGTGCTGGACAAGACGTGGAGCCTTGCGAAGTTCGCCATACCGGTTAAATTCAATTGATGACGCGTCGGGCAGATCGAACCAGGCATTTTCCTTGCGAGAGTCCGGGACGTTTGAGTCCGCAACCCATCCGTAGATCATGCGATCGTTCAAACGAGCTTCGATTTGTCGTCTTGCGTTCAAGCCGCCTCGTTTGGCGATTGTGATGATCTTCTCGATCATCGGCTGAACAGCCTTGGCCTTGGGCATGGTTGTTTCAATCTGACCGTGCTCGAATAGCGCCGCTGCGAGATTTCGCAACATGGCGCGACGATGTTCACTGTCACGATTGAGTTGTTTGCCCTGAATGCGATTTCGCATTGCAATCCTCCTTAGGCGGCACCGCGATGCGGCGACACATTCAAAATCAACCGACGTATGCGGCTTCCGGTGGCGTATAGCCCTCAGGCAGACGCATACCAAGCGACAGGCCCATCTCTTCCAGTTTCTTGACAATTTCACGAAGCGACGTCTTGCCGAAACTTCGTACCGCAAGCAATTCGGCCTCAGTCTTGATGACCAGTTCCGACACGTTGGCGATCGACGCCGACTCGAGGCAGTTGTTGGACCGAACCGTCAAATCCATGTCCATAATCGACATATTGAGTTTGGTGATGAGCGCGTCGTCGACTGCAGCAGCAGCAGCGGCTTCATCGGAGATCCGACTCTCACCTGATTCTTGAACCTGCACAAATGGGTTGAGGTGCTTGCGAAGAATCTTGCCCGCCTCGGTCAGTGCCATTTCTGGCGTGAGCGTGCCGTCGGTCCAGATATCCATGACCAGCCGATCAAAGTTGGTCTTCTGGCCTACGCGAGTGTCCTCGACCCGATATCGCACCCGAAGAACGGGGCTGTAAATCGCATCAATGGGGATCTCGCCAATGACCTGCTCATCGCTGCTTCGAACGTGTCGCTCGTTGGCCGGTGAATACCCGCGACCACGGTTGACAACCATTTCGATGTCCAAGCCAACATCCTCGGTCAGCGTGGCGATGACGTGCCCCGGATTGAGGATGCGAACCGCAGGGTCCGCTTCAATGAGGTCAGCGGTCACAGCACCGGGGCCGCCAGCACACAGTTTCATAGTGCGGGCACCCTCTTCGTCACTGTCAATAGCCACGATCAGACCCTTGAGATTCAGAAGAAGATCAGTGACGTCCTCCTTCATGCCGGGAATCGACGTGAACTCATGCTGAACGCCGCCAACGGTGACCGACGTGATCGCCGACCCTTCGATGCTGCTAAGCAAAATGCGGCGAAGGCTGTTTCCGATAGTTGTTCCGAACCCACGCTCCAGTGGTTCGACCGTAAACCGACCGAACGAATTCGTGCGGGTCTGCGGGTCGACATCAACACCGGCGGGCAGTTCAAGTCCTCTCCAACGTACATGCATGACAAACTCCTCAAGTACAGCAGTGTTTTCCGTGAATGGAAACGGTTCGGGGTGCACGGTGTCGGGTCGTCCTGCTGTATGACGACGATGACCCTTCTGCGCCCGTACCGGCGGGAGATCCACTCCCGCAGTCAATCAGCAGCGACGCTGCTTCCGAGGCCGGCATCCATTATGGAGTACCGGCGTGTGGTCTTCGATGGCCGTGATAATGAGTCCAGCGTGATCAAGTCCAGTGACGGCGGCTTCTCGACCACTTCCTGGACCCTTGACACGAACCTCCACTTCAGCCACGCCCATGCGTTTGGCTTTAGAGGCCGACCGTTCAGCGGCGCGTGTTGCAGCAAAGGGGGTCGCCTTACGAGCGCCTTTGAAGCCAACCGTACCGGCCGAATCCCAGCACAGCGTTTCGCCGCCGAGATCGGTGAAGGTGATAATTGTGTTGTTGAACGAAGCGTTCACATGCACAATCGCCTTGGTGATGTTCTTTCGAGTCTTCTTCTTAGCCATGATTCAATACTCCGGGTCCATTGACGACCCATAGTTCTCCAGATTGGGTCAGGATCAACCCTTGACGCCCTTCTTGCCTGCCACGGTCCGCTTACGGCCCTTCCGTGTGCGTGCGTTGCATTTGGTTCGTTGCCCGCGAGTAGGCAGTCCACGGCGATGACGATCGCCGCGGTAACTGCGAATGTCCCGCAATCGCTGCACATTCTGCTGCACCTGACGACGGAGGGTGCCTTCAACGAGGTAGCCCTCTTCGATGACGCCCGTGATCGCGACGACTTCGGCTTCGGTCAGGTCACCGGCCTTAGTCTCGGGGTTGACGCCAGCGGCGGTGATAATGTTGTCTGAGAAGCGTGGTCCAATGCCGTGGATATACCGCAGCGAATAACGAATCTGTTTCTTCTCAGGAATGTCGATGCCTGCAATACGTGGCATGTCTGAACTCCGTGTGCCTCAGCCTTGGCGTGCTTTGAGCCTAGGGTTTTTCTTGTTGATGACGTACCGTCGTCCCTTTCGGATAACGATCTGGCAGTCTTTGGTTCGTCGCTTGATACTACTTTTGACTTTCATGGTGTGCCTTCCTGGTCCTGCCTACTGCCTGTAGACAATGCGGCCTTTGGTCATGTCGTAGGGACTCATCTCGACCTTGACAGTATCTCCGGGAAGAATGCGGATATAGAACTTCCGCATCCGACCACTGATGTACGCCAGAATTTCCTTGCCGTTCTCCAGTTCAACCATGAACCGGGTGTCGGGAAGGGCTTCCTTGACGATTGCGTCGAGGACGATCTTTTCCTCTTTGGCCATATGCTGCTCAGGACCTCCTCATGCCGAACCACCCATGCCGCCCCCGCGGCGTGATGACTCGGCACCCGTAATAAATCCGGTGTAATTCCGCATGAGCAGGTTGGCCTCAATCCGTTGGATGAGATCCAAACCAACACTCACCACAATGAGTAACCCCGTACCTCCGAGGAAACTCGATACAAAAAATGGAATATCCATATATCTAGCCACCATAGACGGGATCACCGCAATGATGGCGAGGAAACCGGCACCCACATAGGTGATGCGTTCGACGACGGTCTCAAGGTATTCGGCCGTTCGCGGGCCGGGTCGAAGACCTGGAATAAAGCTGCCATTCTCACGCAACTGCTGGGACATGTCTTCGGGGCTAAACACCACCGTGGTCCAGAAGTAGCTGAAGAAGTAGATCAGAATGATCTCACAGATGATGTACGGGTACTCCCCGAACTGGAAGTTCCGGTTCATGAAGTACACGATGTTCTGCCACCAGAACGGTGAATCTTGCGAAATGCTCGTCGCGAGGTACCCGAGGAAAGACGACGGGAAGATCAGCAGCGAGGACGCAAAGATGATCGGCATGACGCCAGCATGATTCACGCGGAGTGGCAAGTAGTGTTTCTGCCCGCCATAGGTTCGCCTACCACGGGTATGTTTAGCTTGTTGAATCGGAATCCGCCGCTGCGCCACCGTAATCAGAATCGAACCGGCCACCACAATAATGAAGGCCACGATTAAGAAGACGATACCAAGCACACCGACGCTGCCATCACCGCTCTGGAGCGACAAGTCAACATTGTTGGTCAACCACCCGATCGCCATAGGCATCTGACTGACGATGCCCGCAGTCAGGATGAGCGATACGCCGTTGCCGATGCCGTACTTGTCAATCTGCTCGCCAAGCCACATCAGGAAGATGCTGCCGGCGGTC
>CAZGFN010000011.1:0-50644 GCA_964524945.1 uncultured Isosphaeraceae bacterium | reverse complement strand
CCGCCTCGCCGGAGGTCCGGGCGCGATCGAGGGGAATCGCCGCTGCTGCTTGGTCGAGCCGCGACGGATGGGTCATCTCGCGGATGGGCACGGCCACCTGCGCACCATCGGCACCGAACCGGGCGCGATCGGCAAAGGCGCTGCGCATCGCTTCGACCAGCAGGTGCTGCCACTTCGTCGTTCCAGCATTCGGCGCGTCCTTCATTCGTCGATCGAGCATGCCAACGATTTGCTGCATGGCGATGCCGCCACTGCTTGGTGGCGGCATGGAGATCATGCGATAGCGATCGAGTACGACGTCGCTTTCGAGGGGAATCTCCCACCGCGGTTCGTAGCGATGCAAGTCACTCCGCGACATCACACCGCCAAAGGCCGCCACCGCAGCGACGATGTCCGAGGCTACCTCACCCTCATACAAGCCGCGTGGCCCTTCTCGCGCAATGCGGTCAAGCAGCGCCGCCTGCGCCGGTTGGCGCACGATGTCGCCCACAGCGAGTTCGCCCTGGTCGCACAGATGCGTCCACACCCACTGACTGGCCGCGTGCAATTCGGGATGTTCGTCGCGGACCTTGGCAACCCACGCTGCCGCATCCACCCACGGAGGGCCGACTTCCACACCGTGCGTGGCGGCGCGAATCGCCGGTTCCAAGCACGCGGCCCAAGGCAGGCTTCCCCACCGCTGATGCGCCGCCCAAAGGCCCGCGACGGTTCCAGGCACGCCCGACGCCGCGCCGCCATATCGACTGGCGGTGTCAGAACGCGTCACGTAGAAGTCAGGGCCGACCTGAGCCGGGGCGCTTTCGCGGTAGTTGAGCGCGTAGTTGGTGCGCGGGTTGCCTTCCTGTCCAGGGGTAGTTGTTCCAGGGGTCGAGACAATCATGAAGCCACCGCCGCCGACTCCGCAACTGAAGGGGTCGGCCACAGACAGGCAGAAACTCGTCGCAACGGCTGCATCGATGGCATTGCCACCGCGGGTGAGCATCTCGACACCGGCCGCCGAAGCTACGGCGTGGTCGGCCGCGACGGCGCCACGGGTGAATACCTGCGGCGATGCATCGATCGAGGCGGCCACACAACATATGCTCAGATATGTAAGCATCATTTGAAGTGCGCCCGTACGAAGTCCACGGCGATACGGATTTCTTCGACCCGTCGGTCGCCACCTTCACGCTCGATGACCGCATCGACTTGGCGGGGCAGATCGTGGGCGATGTCGAAGAAGGTATCCCAATCGACGGCCCCTTCGCCCAGCGGTGTTTCGGTCCCCCACTGGCCCGGCGCGGGCGATGGCGTGGCGTCCTTGAGATGCAGGGCCATGATGTGCGGCGACAGCAGACGCATCGCGTCGATGGGATCGCCGGATCCGTACAGCAACATATTGGCTGGGTCGAAGTTGATTCCAAGGCCGGGGTGGTTCAACTCGGTGAACACATCGAGCAACGCTTCGGCGGACTCTTGCCCGGTCTCCAACGCAAGGTGCACACCCTGGCGATGGAAGATGTCAGCGAGGGTGCGTAGTCGCCCGAGCATGACACCACGTTCGGGATCGTCGCTGGACTCGGGCAGGAAGCCTGCATGCATGGTGACGATGCCGATGCCGGCATTCTCGGCGAGCACCGCCATGGCCCGGGCCATCGCTTCATTGGCCGACCAGGTGCCGTCGGGGCGGATTCCGCCGGTCTCCCGAATAGCGGCGATGCTGGAGTAGTCCTCGCCAACGGGCATGAGCATGCCGCTGAGAAGGTCAATGCCCGCCTCGATCAGTCGAGGCACGGCATCGGCCCAATTCGCACGGTCCGATACAACCGGCGAGAGCCCCAATTGAACGGCGTCGAGGCCCGTTTTATGAATGAGCCGAACCAGATCGGCCGGATCGGAGGCTCTGAGGCTCCATGATGTGGTTCCAAGGCGTGATAGGGGCATGGGTGGTCTCCGTAGGGTTCCGCTGGTCAATGGAGAGGATCTCCGTGGAAAGCCTCGGGGTCAACGGGTACCATGCGGCCCCGTCAAAAGGATTTTGGCGATCTCTCAGGATCCACCTTTCATGTCGATACAACCAACGACTGGCGTTGCCGGTCTCGACAACCAGACCGTCGCCCCCCCACGAGGGCTGTGGCCACGCGCCGAAGCATTCTTGAGCCGACTGAGCACGAAGAACAACTTCTGGCATCGCGTCTGCTCGCTGATCTGGCTGCCCTACGCATGGCGAAGCGGCATCTCCATCAGGCGATTGAGCACCGGACGATTCACCGCCATTCTGCCCTTCAAGCGGGTCAACCGCAACTGGTACAACGCCATGGCTGGTGCCGCCCTGCTAGGCAACTCCGAAGTGGCCGGTGGTATGTTCCTCTTTGGGGAAGTCGGGGTCGATTACATCGTGATCTGCAAGCAGATGAACTACAAGTTCCTGCGACCATGTTGTGGTCCTGCGATCTACGACGTCGTGCAACCGGAACGCGTCCATGAGAAGGTCGTGTCATCCAAGAAAGACGGCACCGAGTTCAACATCGACCTGACACTCAACGTGCGGCAGGTTCTGCATAAAAGCGGCGATGACAACCCACGAGTGGGTCGTTGTCAGATGACGTTCCACTGTGCACCCAAGGCAGTCGTACGAAGTCGAAGCAGCCGCGGCGCCCGCAAGCGTCGAAAACTGTCCGTCTGACCCAACACACATGCCACACGCCATTCGATCCATTGGCTGGGCGCTGTATGCGGCCACGTCATGGACGTGGTGCATTGGCCTGTACCTGCCGGTTATCCTCATGCAGTGGTTTGGATGGTCGGGATTTCTGCTCATTGCGATTCCGAATTGCATTGGCGCCGCTGCAATGGGCCTGTTTTTAGGCTCGCCAAGTGCCTCGCGACGTTTCTGTCGTCGTAACGCCACCTTGATTCGAAACTTTGAATTCATCACGATTGGTTTTCATTTGGTCTTTCTAGCCATCGTGGGGACATGGTTCTTTGAATCCAGCGACTTACGCATACTGACGTGGGCATTGCCACTGGGCGGACTGATTGTTGGTTTGATCGTTGCATCAGTGCCAAAAGCTTGGTGGCCGGTACTGGGCATGATCGTGTTTGCGTTTGGTGGCTTGGTGGTCATCAACAACGGTCCAGAGTGGAGCGCACCAGGGTGGATGGGCACACGGCCACTGACTGATTTGATCTGGTTTTCGCCAATCTTCATCGTAGGCTTCTTGGTATGTCCGTGGCTTGACGGACCATTCCATCGGGCCAGGCAAGAGACCAACGGACCATTGTCCTCTTTGGTTCTGGGCGGCGCATTTCTCTGCATGTTGTTCGTAACGGCCACGTACTGGTGGCTTGATTCAGGAACAGCGACAATCACCGTATTGGTATGGCTAATCGGCCAATCGATCTTCACCATCGCTGCCAATCTTCGTGAAGCGTTATGGGGCATCGGCAGCGACGGTCGAAAGACCTCGTGGTTCGTGGGTTCGGTGGTCGCGCTGTGCATTGCCTATCCCTCGTGGTTCGTGGGTTCGGTGGTCGCGCTGTGCATTGCCTATCTGTGGCTGGCGCCCAACTGGGACCAAGCCCAAGATCTCTATCTCAGATGGCTGTCGCTATACGGCATTCTGTTCCCAGCACTTGTTCTGGCGTGGTGCCGTCGGAACTCCCCCCCGCCCTCTTCTGCCACGATTGGTCGGCTGATCTTCCTGCTGGTGATTGCCGGCGTACTCGCCGAGGTCGGATGTATCTGGGGGCCCACCTACTTCGCGACCTTGGCCGTCATTCCAGTGCTTATGGTTCCCTGGTTCCTCGTGCCGTGGGTCCTGTCTACTTGGCCCCGCAGCACTTCTTGAACTTCTTGCCAGACCCGCACGGACATGGCTCATTTCTACCAACGACCGCCGCGCCAGCAGTTGGCTGTGTCGGGCGGGATGCCTGCTGAGGGGCGCGTCGCATTGGGCGCCTCCCTTCACTGGCCGCCTTGGCAGCAGCGGCAACCGCGTCCGCGTTTTCATCACGTGGTGGAGCTGGCTGCCGGGGTGCCGCCGCTGGAGGTGGTTGCTGCGACTCGGGTGGGGCTTGGGCCTGCTCCGGGGGTGCAGGCTGGGCAGGACGAACCTGCGCTTGCAAGCGAGCTTTGAAGACCAAGTCCGTCACCTTATCGCGAATTGCCACGAGCATCTCTTCGAAGAGCGATGAGCCTTCTCGCTTGAACTCAATCCGTGGATCTCGCTGGCTGAAACTCCGCAATCCGATGGACTCTCGCAATTGGTCCATTTGATGCAAGTGCTCTTTCCATGAACCGTCGAGAATCTGCAGCAGAATCCACTGCTCCAAGTGACTGACTTCAGATCGCATGACGCGACCGATGCGATTGGCTAAACCGTCGATCGCATCAGCTTTGATTTCCATACGATCCTCGTCGGACAGTGCCGCACCCATCGTCTCACGCAGCCACGTATCAATCGCGTCTGGATCGGTTCCAACTTCCGCAACAGTGCGTTCTGCTCGATCGAGTACTTTCTGGGTGTCCCACAGGCGCGCCGCTTCGACGAGGTGTGTTCGTATCTCCCGTGGATCGGTTGTCGGAAGCGTTTCAGGCGTCCAATCCAATTCGTATCGTGACTTAGCCCACATGCAGAACTGTGACAACGCTTTGGCAGGGTCCTGCTGCATACTTGCATTGGTCATGTCAATCGCAAAGTCGATGGGATAGCACACTTCTCGTTCGTGGTAGAGCGTTCGGGCGGTCTCCAAAATGATGGCAACAGCTTCATCAGCCTCATGCACCTCAACGAGTTGATCTACGTCAAAGTCGATGCCGAACCGTGTCGAGACCCACTTCGCCAACTCCCGCTTTGAATACTCATCCAGAAGGAATGCATCGAGCGGGCCAAGGTCGACCTTCATGATGGCCTTCTCGGCCGCTTCGCTCAAGCGATCAATGAGATGCTCACCGTCAAGGTGCTCTAGGTCATTCGCTGTCAAGTCAGTATTGAAGTGACCATTCATCCAATCGGCCAAGCCTTGGTAGTTGTCGGACGTTGGATCACGTTCAACGGCCTCGCCGGCTCCAAGATCGATCGGCTCGGACAGAAATTCGCCAATCGAAACAGTAATGATCGAATGTGCCTCTTCGCGGGCCATTCGCTGAACCCCTAAATGCAGATCTTCGCGATCATGCGTCTTGAGCCGAGTGGGCTCGACCGAAACCGACAGGTGTTCCCGAACCCACTCAGCAATACACGTGGCGGGATACATGGGGTCCAAGAAACGATCGCCGGCATCTGTGATGGCCTGTGCAAGGTAATCAAAGATCAACTCCTTGATTTCGCGGCCCTCGAGAATTCGTTGCCGCGTTCCGTAGAACTCGTGACGCTGCAAGTCCATGACCTCGTCGTACTCGAGAATATTCTTGCGAATCAAAAAGTTACGCTCTTCCACCTTTCGCTGTGCACGACCGACGGCCTTGCTCAGCATCGGGTGCACGATGGCATCACCTTCCTTCATGCCAAGGCGGCTTAGTAGTTTGAGCGTTGTAGGACCAGCGAACATCTTCATCAACGGATCTTCGAGGCTCAAGAAGAACCGAGACGAACCGTTATCTCCTTGCCGCCCACTTCGGCCACGCAACTGGTTGTCTACACGACGCGACTCATGACGCTCTGTGCCCACAACATGCAGGCCACCAATTACTTCTGCATCGCCGCACATCTGCAATCCGTGCAGAGGACAGGCACCCGTGGCTGCAATCGCGGAGTCGAGTTGGTTATCTGACAAGGACGAAGCCTTGGACTCGCTGCCCTGACAGTGTTCCATGTACCAGAACTCACGCAGTGCGCGTCCAACTTGGGTATCCGACATCGCGGCAACCTTGTCACGAGGAAGGCCAATCGTGCGGGGTGTCACATGCCGCCAGCAGTGTGCCACAATGTCCTCATCAGGCATGTCCACAGTGACGTCCTGTGGACACGCATCACGGCGCTTCCAGTGATCGATCAGTGTCTTTCGATCAAATTTCTGCAGTTTGATGTCCGTACCGCGACCGGCCATATTGGTCGCGATCATGACGGCGCCAAGTTCACCGGCATTCTTAACGATCTCCGACTCACGCTCATGCTGTTCGGCATTGAGTACCTCATGCTTGATGCCATGAAGTTTCGTAAGACGATCCGAGAGCATCTCCTCAATGATGGCATCAACCTTGTCCTTCTCAGACATGAACACGACATCATCGAAATCGCCACGAACCACCGGGACATTTGTGGGAATGACCACGACATCAAGTCCGTAGATTTCATAGAACTCGGTCGCTTCCGTATCAGCGGTACCGGTCATGCCAGCAAGTTTGTCGTACTGCTTGAAGAAGTTCTGGATGGTAATAGTTGCCATCGTCTGCGTTTCTTGCTTAATCGGAACACGTTCCTTGGATTCAACCGCCTGATGCAACCCATCGGACCATTGCCGCCCGATCATCTTCCGGCCGGTATTTTGATCGACGATCACGACACTTGGCTGACCTTGTTCGTCAGGAGCGACGATGTAATCTCGATCTCGCTGGTACACGGTGTGTGCGCGAATGGCTTGCTCAAGCAAGTGTGGCATGTCGATGTTCTGCCCGACGTAGAACGACCCCAGATTCGATTCAGTCTGCGCCTCGGAAATGCCCTCGTGCGTCAGGGTGGCTCGCTTCTTATCGAGTTCCACTTCGTAGTACTGCGTGAAGCGGTCGCGGCTCGCCTCCAGCCCAGGGAGTTTCGCCTTGCACGCATCCATCTCTTCCTTGAGAGCCGGAATTCGATTCTTATCACGAGCCGTACGAATGTCCCCTTCGAGCGAAGAGATATCCACGAGGCACTTCTGAACCGATTCGTCCGCAGCATTCCAATCGACCTGTTTGGCAAGCAAGTGGACCGCGAGTCGATCGGCTAACTCATACCGTGGCTCGGCGTCGTTCGCCGGGCCGCTGATGATCAATGGCGTTCGGGCTTCGTCGATAAGTGTTGAGTCAACCTCATCGACAATGGCAACCTTTCGCACACGCTGTACTTGTTCGGCCAACGACATCTTCATGTTGTCGCGGAGATAGTCAAATCCAAACTCACTAGTCGTGCCATATACAACATCGCAGTGATACATGATCTGCTTGAGTTGCTGGGGCTGCATGTGATGAGGATGAATTGCACCGACAGTAAGGCCGACAGCCCGGAAGAACGGGAATGTCCAGTCACGGTCACGTTGCACGAGATAGTCATTCACCGTGACCACGTGCACTTGGTTCGATTGCAAGGCCGACAGATAACACGCCAACGGCGCCACGATGGTTTTGCCTTCACCTGTCTTCATCTCGGCAATGCGGCCCTCGTAGAGCACCATGCCACCAATAATCTGCACATCAAAGGGGCGAGCCCGGAATGGAGGGCGGGACTCAGGCCAAATATCGCGAACCGCGTCGTAGATTGGAAGCGGTATGTCCATCCACTGCCAAGCAGGGATGGTATTCGTATTTCCGAGCAAGTCGTCGACGGGTTTCTTCGGTTCGGCCGCTTCCATTGCTGCATGCGTGTCGTGATAGAGCGATCGGACATCTTCAGGAAGCAGTTGCGGATCGAAGTCTTGCGACGGATCGAAAATGTTTCGGATGCCAATGGATCGATCCATGGCCTCTCGAGCGACGGCAAAGACTTCCGGAATCATCGCATCGGTGCCCTCGCCTTGATCAATCCGTTGCTTGAATTCGGCGGTCTTAGCAAATAGCGATTGGTCATCCATCATTCGCATGGTGGATTCGTGCGACGACACTTGGTCGACGATGGAGAGATAGCGTTTGACGAGCCGCTCGTTGCGGGTACCGAAGGCCTTGCGGGCCAGCGTCGAAATGACGGGAATAGCCATGGGTTCGATTCTCCTGAATCGTGACTGAAAGTCGTGGTCAATTGATTGGGGTGGACCTTAGGTGGTCCAAAGGAAGCGAGCCGATCAAACCGCTGGAGGCGGGAGATACAGGCGAGCAGGGCCCAGTCGATCAGCCTCTCGCACACGCAGGCGTCCCGCGCGTGGCGTGGGAATCGAGATGAGCGTGGCGGTCGGTTGCACGGCCACCGACTTCATCGTGGGTAATCCCACCACCATCGACGTCGCTGGTGAGTCAAAATCGCACGTGGGCGGGTCACTCATCGCCACGGCCCCGAGCAATGCCAAGACAACCACCATCATCGGTACGAGGCTGGCCTGCAAGCGGGTCGAATTGAAGAAGATCGTTCGCATGGGCAAGTAAGGTAGTGTACCCCGACCATCGATCATGCCCCTGAGCCGATTCCAACTTCAAGTCGACGAGATGAACTGCGCCAGTTGCTCGGAAACGGCCCGGCGGGCGTTGCTGGCCGACCCGGGGGTCGAAGAGGCGTCAATCAGCCTTCAAACCGGTATCGCGACGGTTGTTGGGGACATCAACCCGATTGCAGCGGCCCAACTGGTCACAGCCTCAGGCTACCCCGCCCACCCCATCACCGACACCGTAGCTTCGGCGGCCGAACTGACCAGCCGAATGGAGCATCAGGCTGCTGATAATGAGCGGCGGTGGCGTCAACGGGCCATCACGGCCCTGAGCATCTGGGTCCCCATGGCCGTCTTGCACTGGGGTGGCGAGGCGATGGGCTTGACTGGACAGTGGGTGCCTTGGGTCATGGGCATCGCTGCAACCGCGGTCATCGTCCTGGTTGGACCGGGCTTCTTCATGTCGGCCCTGACGGCGCTCAAGCACCGCACGACCAATATGGACACGCTCATCAGCATCGGTGCTGGAACGGCCTGGATCTACTCCGTGGTGCTCTTTGTGTTGACACTGGCAGATGTCTCGCACGGGCAACCACTGTACTTCGCCGAAGCGGCCGCCTTGCTGGGGCTCATCAGCCTCGGCCACTGGATGGAAGCGAGAGCCTCCGCCCGCGCGGGCGCCTCGATTCGTTCACTACTGAAACTACAACCCGATACCGCCGAAGTGTACGGCGATGGCGACGACGTGCACGACACACCTGTTGGCAATGTGCAAGCTGGTGATCGGCTACTGGTCCGACCAGGTGGACGCATTCCCGTCGACGGCACGGTGATCGACGGCATCAGCGAAGTCGATGAATCACTCATCACCGGCGAACCACTGCCCGTGCGACGCGCCCCGGGCGACAGCGTGGTGTCGGGATCACTCAATACAGTGGGACGATTGGTCGTCGAGGCAAGCGTGTCAGGCGGCGACTCTACTGTGGCGCGAATCGCGGCGATGGTCTCGGACGCCTTGTCCAGCCGCGCCGACATCCAGCGTGTCGCCGACAAAGTCAGCAGCATCTTCGTGCCCACGGTCCTGATCATTGCCATACTGACCATCGTCGGCTGGACGATCACCGCAGGAGCAACGGGCAACTGGGACTACTTCGCTACGGGAATCATTTCGGCCGTGACGGTGCTTATCATTTCCTGCCCATGCGCATTGGGGCTAGCTACGCCAATGACCATCATGGTCGCCACTGGACAAACCGGGCGGCGGGGCATACTCATCAAAACGGCCGCGGCCTTAGAGCAGGCAGGTCGCATCGAAGCGGTCGTCTTCGATAAGACCGGAACACTGACCGAGGGGCGACCAATCGTGTCGTCGATCGTGCCCGAGGGAGATATCACTGAGAACGAACTCCTGCGAATCGCTGGGGCCGCTGAATTCGCCAGCGAACACCCGGTGGCGCGGGCTATTTTGGAAGCCGCCAGCGACCGGAGCATCGACCTTCCGGAAGCGACCGACTTCGAAGCCATCCCAGGCCAAGGCGTGAACGCCACAGTCGAAGAGCGCCAAGTGGAAGTGCTACGAGATGCCTCCGCCGCATGTGTCGTGACCGTCGATGGTTCGGTCATCGGCCGCATCGACGTCGAGGACCAACCGCTGCCCGATGCGGCCGCTGGAGTCACGCAACTGCGTGAGCTTGGATTGACCGTCGAGATGCTCTCAGGTGATCGGCAAGAATCCGCTCAGGCCATTGGACACATGGTTGGCATCGATGCATCGTCCATTCGCGCGGGCGTAACGCCCGAAGAGAAAGCCGCCGTGATTCGAGACGACACTCGCGTGGTGCTGATGGTGGGTGATGGCATCAACGATGCAGCGGCACTAGCGGCAGCCAATGTCGGAGTCGCTGTGGGATCCGGCACAAACGTTGCCATCGATGCAGCCGATATTGTCATCCCCGCCCACCGCCCCACCGCCGTGGCACTACTTATCCGCGCTGCGAGGCTGACCTTGCGAACCATCCACCAAAACCTCTTCTTCGCCTTCTTTTACAACTCGGTGATGATTCCGGTGGCTGCATTTGGCCTGCTGGGTCCTTGGGGACCGATGATCGCTGCAGGCGCCATGGCCGCCAGCGACATCACAGTGGTGGGCAATGCCGTTCGACTTGGACGGAAACTGCGAAGACTGCCCGATGTGGGGATGAGCGGGCCTGAATCAGCGTAGACTCGGGTGGACACGGAGATCACCCAATGGCCCACGCGTTATCACCGCTACCAAAGCGGGAATTCGGATACTGGGAAGCAGCGCACCTGCTCAATCGCGCTGGCTTCGGGGGGACGCCAGAACAAGTCTTGGTGCTTTCGGACATGGGCCTCGAAGGCGCCGTGGACTATCTGCTGTCCTGGGAACGGACACCCGAGACCATCCCGCCAACTGAATCCTTTACCAACGACATCATGCAGCCACTCTCCGAGAAGAACCGTCGCGAGAGAACGCAAGCTCGTAAACAGGGCGATGAAGTAACCCTAGAGAAATTCCGCGAAGCACGTCAAGAACGGCAACGCCGCGATCGGCGTCAGATGCGTGATATCCAGTCGTGGTGGCTCGAGCGGATGATCGAGACTGCACGCCCCATGCAAGAAAAGATGACGCTCTTCTGGCATGGGCACTTTGCAACCGGCTACCGAGCGGTTGAAGACAGTTGGCACATGTTGATGCAGAACGACATGCTGCGTCGCAACGCCCTTGGAAACTTCAAGAATGATCTCGTACACGGCATCATCCGCGACCCAGCGATGATCAAGTACCTCAATAACAATCAGAATACGCGTAAGTCTCCAAATGAAAATCTTGCGAGAGAACTCATGGAGTTATTCACGCTGGGCGAGGGGAACGGGTACACCGAAGATGACATCAAACAAGGTGCCCGAGCCCTGACAGGCATGACGTTTCGGGATGATACGTACACCTTCAATTCACGAAATCACTATTCCAGTTCGATCAAATTGCTTGGCAAGATCGGATCCTTCGACGGAGATGACTTCGTCGAACTCATCTTCCGAAGACCATCAGTGGCGACCTTTGTCCCGTGGAAAATGCACCGTTTCTTCGTCAACGACACGCACGAAGTGGATCGAACCACGGAAGCAGCCGTTCGCCGAATGGGCGCCGTCCTTCGGCGGAGCAACTGGGAAGTGCGGCCGATGCTCCGAGAGCTATTGATGTCTCAACACTTCTACGCGCCAGAGCACCGCAACACGATCATCAAGAGCCCCGTGCAACTCGCCGTCCAGGCGGTTCGATCGCTGGGCACACCAATCCGCGATATCCGACGCGTCAATCAGGCTTGTGGATTCATGGGACAAGAACTGTTCATGCCCCCAAGCGTCAAAGGCTGGGATGGCGGACGCAAGTGGATCAATACCTCGACGCTCTTTGTGCGACAAAACCTGCTGGTCTACCTCATGACCGGTCGCGATCCAGAATCATCGCCGTGGGAAGCTTCTCAGGGCGGTTGGAATCCGTCGCCCTTTGTGGAACACCTCGATGGCCTACCTGGTCGCGATCGAATCGCCGACTCGGTGACCTACCTCGCACGCTTCATACTTGGAGCAGCCCCCACTGACGGGCGACTACAACAATGGATTGATCTTGCCAGAGCCCGTGGAAGCAACTTGTCGAGCGAAACACTCATCCATCTGATCTCTCTCATGACCGCCTGTCCGGAGTACCAGTTGTGCTGATGACGATCCCCCTCCTACACGGGAGTACCCTCCAATGACGCAACATGACCCATGGACACGTCGAACCTTTCTCACTCGCGGCACCGCGATGGCGAGTCTGGCCACCACCGCACCGCTCTTCATCGAACAAGCCGGACGCGCTATGTCGCTGCCAGCACACTCGATGCTCACGTCATTGGCCGGTATCCCACAGGACCGCATCTTCGTGGTCGTGCAACTCGGTGGTGGAAACGACGGACTCAATACCGTCGTGCCGTACGGAAACGATCTGTACTACCGCAAGCGACCACAATTAGCCATTGAGCAACCCGGTCGCGGAAACGATGCTGCACTTGCCATCCCTGGCGTAGATGGCATCGGTCTGCACCCGGCATTCTCTGGGTTCCGCGAACTGATTGACCGCGGCGTTGGCACGATCGTACAAGGCGTTGGCTATCCCAACCCCAATCGATCGCACTTCTCATCCATGGACATCTGGCATACCGGCGACACCAATGCCAAGAGTAATGGATGGCTTGGCCGGTACTTTGACAACACCTGCACGGGCACGCCCAACCCCCAAGCAGCTATCGCTCTTGGCAACACGGCGCCACTGGCCATGCAGGGTGATCGCACGATGCCCGTGAGCTTTGAATCGCCGGAACTCTTCCGTTGGATGGGCGAAGATCTCTCGCCTGACCTAGAAGCCGCCTACCGAGGCGTGCCCGGAGCGGCGCCCACAACAGATGACAACCTCTCATTCCTAAAACGAACCTCGCTGGATGCGCAAATCTCATCGGATCAGGTTCGCAAGGCCGCTGCACTCACGCCGCTTGCGACGTGGCCCAGTGGCAATTTGTCCAATCAGCTCCGCATGGTGACGGCAATGATTCGAGCGGGCATGTCAACGCGGGTGTACTACGTCACCCTTGGTGGCTTTGACACCCACGCCAACCAAACTGGCTCGCACCAGCGACTGCTGCGTCAGGTCGGCGACTCCCTCAAGGCCTTCAATGACGAACTCAAAGCACAAGACAATGATGGCCGCGTCCTGACCATGGTCTTCTCTGAGTTCGGTCGACGTGTTGGCCAGAACGGCTCTGGAGGAACCGACCACGGAACCGCCGCACCACTCTTTCTTGTGGGTCCCATGGTGAAGTCAGGCGTACTGGGCAACCACCCGAGTCTGACAAATCTGGATGATGGCGATTTGCGCTTCAATGTCGATTTCCGACAAATCTATGCCGCTGTGTTGCAGAACTGGATGGGCGCCGACGCAAAGACCATACTCGGTGGCAACTTTGCACCCGCTCCTGTACTCAAGACGTGATATCGTTGGAGACATGAAACGAACACTTCTGCTGACGACACTGATCATCGTAGGAAGCGGCTGCCAACAGGACGCACAACCAACGGCGACGCGAACTGGCACACGAGTGGTCGTCCCTGTCAACGGGATTCATTGCGGCAGTTGCGAACAAGCCATTACCAACTCCGCCATGGAATGCACCGGTGTCAATGCCGCCGAGGCCGACTCGGAAACCGGTGAACTGGTGCTGTGGCTTGGCCCTGACGGATCGAAGGAAGTCGTGCTAGCCAAAATCGAGCCGTTAGGCTTCACACGTGCTGATACGCCGGAATGACGGCACGAACAGTCTGATCGACTTTCTCTGGCCTCCGCGTCGCATGGTCGTATACTCGATTCGGTTGAGAGGCTAGAAGAGGATCCGATACACCGATGACCATTGCCCTGCTCGTCTGCGCCGTCCTATCTGGTCCGCCGATCATCACCGTTGCTGACCAGCCGGTCTCAGTTCGGCCAATGCAGGTCATGTCTGCCGATGCCATCTTTGTCAGCATGCGTGATGGTGCCCCGGTGCCGATCTCAAGGCCAACCCTTGAGTTCTGGCAGCTCGAAACACATGCAGGAACCGGCGTACTTGCCATCGACGCTGTGGGCCGTGCCTCGGCCCGAGTGGATCGCCCAGACGGCGGCCGCGACGATGTACGCGGCCAACTACACGATGGCCACCTCTCGCTGACCGTTCAATCCCCTTCACGCCCCATCGTCCCGATGGAAGCGCCGGTGTTGTGTGGGGTTGAGCCCAGTAGGCGCCCACCACACTCCAGCCCCGAGCGTTCCGCTGGCACCAACGTCGCAGGACCACGCATCGCACGCATCGCCATTGATGCCGATCAGGCGTACATCGATCGATATAACGGCGATGAATCGGCTGCAGCCGACGGCATCGTCGCGGTGATCGCTGAAGTCTCAGCCATCTACCAGCGAGATCTGGGAATCCGATTGGAGCTGGCCTTTGTTCGGCTCTGGCCCGACGGAAACGAACCGTGGGACGTCACATCACTTGGAACATTCAAGGATTGGTGGATCAACAACGAGGACCATGAATCGTTCAATCTCGTCCACCTGCTTAGTGGACGGCGCGACACGCCCTTTGGGGGGATCGCCTACCTCGCAACAGCCTGCAATCAGGGGGCCTTTGGAATCAGTGCCTTTCAACTCGGTGGATTTCCACCACAACCTGGCCCACCGAGTTTGGACGTCTGGGACATCAACGTCATCGCTCACGAAATGGGGCACAATCTGGGCACCTACCACACGCACGATGGATACGAGCCCACCATCGACGACTGTGGCCTTGGTACCGCAGCGCCTCGCGGCACCATCATGAGTTACTGCCACATCCATCAGGGTGGACTCCTCAACATCGATCTTCGGATGCACTCGCGTGTCCAAGATGTACTCGTAGCACTCAACCCAGCGGGTGATTGCCTGCCCCACGACTGTAATGAGAATGGAATCGATGACGCTGTGGACATCGCTGACGGCAGTAGCCTCGATGTTGACAGTGACGGTATTCCCGACGAGTGCCGAGACTGCAACGGCAACGGCGTGCTCGACCCCATCGATATTACATCGGGTACCTCCTTGGACATTGATGGAGACTTGATCCCAGACGAGTGCATGCCCGATTGCAATGGCAATAGCATCCCAGACGACTGGGATGTCGATGCACTGGGCGCCGCGGACGCCAACGGCAATCGAGTGCCAGACGAGTGCGAAGTCGATTGCGACGGCAACGGCATCATTGATTTTGCCGACATTGCAGCCGATACGCTGCTCGACGTCGATCGCGATGGTCTGCTCGACTCGTGCACGGACTGTGGAAGTATCGGAGGCCCCGAATGGCTCGCATCCGGCGGCACGGACAACTTTGTCGTCGCCGGGAATGGATCGGTCCGCGAATACCACGCCCGAAGCGGCGTGCTACTGGGTATCTACAACGGGCTCATCGCCGAGCCGCTGGCCTTGGCCATTGTGAACACCAACCCGCCCGACGGGGGTGATCCTTCGATGGTCCGCGGAACAGTCATCATCGCGCAAGTTGATGGTGCTCTTTCGACGGTTGCGCCTGGAAGCATGTCGGCTACGATTCTGGCTCACGACGCGCCGCTGGTGGAACCACGCGGAATGGTTGTCACATCCGATCGTCGCCTACTTGTGTCAGACTTTGGCAGTAACACTGTTCGCGCCTTCGACCTAGACACCATGGAGGATCTTGGCGCCTTCATCGGTTCAGGATTGGGCGGCGTCACCGAGCCTCGCAAAATGATCATCGACGGGGACCGATTGCTCGTTGCGTGCAATAGCAACCAGATCCGCGCCTTTGATGTGCTCACGGGCACTTCGCTGGGAACACTTGTATCCAACCTATCGATCTTCGGTGTCGATGGTATCGCTGTAGCCACAAACGGCGACGTGCTTGCATCGTCTCCCGAGCGACAAGTCGTATGGCGATTTGATGGGCAGAACGGCGACGAACTCGGGTCATTTACGGATGAGTACGGCGTGTCATTACCCACGGACATCACCCTAATCAACCCCGATCGCATTCTGGTCGTCAAGGCCAGTTCACCTGCAAGGATCGTCGAGTACGACGCCCAAGGTCGATACCGGCGGTCGATGATTCGAGGCGATGTCGACCTCACCACGCCGCTGGATGTGGCCATCAAGGTTGCCAGCGATCTGGATTGCAATGGCAACGGTCGCCCCGACGACTGTGATCTTGCTGATGGTGGCGATGCGAATGGGGATGGCATTCTGGATGACTGCCAATGCCTTGGAGACATCAACAACGATGGACAAACTGGCGTTGACGACCTACTGGCGTTGATTGCTAGTTGGGGTGACGCGGGCGGCCCGGCGGACCTCAATGGATCAGGTGTAGTCGATACTGACGACCTGTTGTTGCTGCTCCAGTTCTGGGAAACGTGTTGAATCAACCCAAGCGATCTATGCTGACCATCATGTTCGGTGTACTTCTCTCTCTGACGACGCTTTCCATGGCCATGGCCGACGGTAACACCGGCCGGTGGATCTCAACGCACCAGGATATTGGCGGCGTGCATGCGATCGCGGCCATCCCCGGCACAGACAAGGTGGCCGCCCTCGATACCGACCTGGGCACGGTGCGATTGGGGCTGCATGATGGTGACGAGCGGCTTGATCTCTCACGATGGGTCCGCCACCCCAAGGGCCTATCCATCGCGCCAGATGGCCGCATCTACGTCGTCGATACCGACCGCCACCACGTCATGTTCTTTACACCAGAAGGGAATCTGCTCGGCGGGTTCGGCGGGGCAGGCGATGAGCCATTTCGAATGCGACGTCCCCACGCGGTCGATGTCAACAATTCAATTGCTGTCGTGGCCGACACCGGTAATGACCGCATCCAACTCTTTGAACCAGATGGTCAGCACATTGGCAATTTGGAAGGCCCTGCACTTGGGTTGCGAAGCCCCGAAGGGGTCGCCTTGGATGATGCAGGACGTATCTGGGTGGCCGATACGCACAATCATCGAGTGGTGTGCCTGAATTCAAATGGCACGGTGCTTCGTGAAATTGGGTCGTGGGGCACGTTTCCAGGCCTCTTTATGGAGCCAAGTGGTATTGATGCGAGAGACGGCCGTGTCGTCGTCACCGATCGCCTAAACCACCGCGTCCAGATATTCGATGCTCACACCGGTGCTGTCATTGAGACATGGGGCATGCACGCCTTTCTACCGCGCGAAGCTGATGGCAAAGTGCATTACCCAAGCGACGCCGCGATACTCGAAGGTGGTGACGTCGTCATAGCCGAACCCTTCGAAGAACGGGCGCAACGATTCGGCGTCAGTGGTACGGAGATTGAGCCTCCCGCAGTCGCGCCCAGAGGCTCGCAATCACACTTCGGTCCCGTAGCCACCACCGATGGGCGATTCTTCTGCACATGGGAACCTGAACTTCGCGCCATTCATGTCTTTGATCTCGATCGCACCACGCCCATTCGACTCTCGACGTTTGGGCAGCCAGGGTCTCGGCCCGGTCAACTGGGCAATCTCACCGCCATGGAAGTCGACGCCAAACTCAATCTGCTCTGGACTGTTGACGCTGCAAATAATCGCATTCACGAGTGGGCCCTCAACCCGCCGCCACCTGACAGCCCACGATTTGATCCGACCATGGCGACCCTGAGCCAGTCTGTACCTCTTCCAATCGCGGGATCAGGTGATCTTGCCCAAAGTGATGGTGACCTGATCTTCTTGGACCGCGGCGGCAGAACTGCATGGAAACTCGGCGGGGACGGCCACCACACACCGGTTGATCTTGGTATGGGGCGCGATCCGCGAGCGTTTTCTCTCCTTGGACGAAACGAGTCGGGACAATTGCAAGGTGCCGTACTTGACGGCGATCAAAAAGTCATCCGCCTCAATGGCCAGTGGCCCGACTCCACAGGCACACAGTCAACTATCTCCCTTGCCGATCTGATTGACCCCGTTGACTTTGATGTCGCAGAGGATGGATCCTTCTTCGTCGTTGATCGATCTGGGCATCGTGTGCATCGGTTTGCACGCGACGGCACACCTCTCAATGCATGGGGAGAACAAGGCATCGACCACGAGCAATTCTGGAGACCCGCTGCGATCGTCGTCGATCACCACAACCGCGTCATCGTGCTAGATCACGGCAATCACAGAGCGCAGATGTTTCAACCCGACGGCACGTGGATTATGACCTTTAGTGGTGGTCGTTCGTGGCGATGGGATCACGGTCGACGACGGCCCACAAAGGAGGCGCCTCAATTGGAGACTCCCCAATGATTGTTCGAATCGCAATTGGTCTAATCGTGATCGCTCTGTCAGGGTGCAGTACCGGTCACCAACTGAAAGCTCCGTCTGGACACTTCATGCGCACCGCTGATGGGCAGTGGGACGTCGTCATCTCATCGAGCACCGACTCGTGGCCGCTCAATGAGTACTTCGATCTTGATATCACCATCAAGCGAGCCCCCACCACCGGCGTGGTATCCGTTCATGCTGACGCCAGCATGCCCGCCCACCGGCATGGCATGAATGTCGCCGTGGACACCATCGAGACATCATCGGACACGTGGATCACGCGGGACATGTTGCTACACATGCCCGGCGACTGGTTGATCACGGTAGATATCACCGACGAGGCGGGCGTGTTGCACCGTGCTTCCATGCCCATCGTAGTGAACTAATCGCGATGTGGTGGACACCCCTGCTCCTGTTGTTAATGGCCGCGCCGCCTGAACTGAGCGAGCATGAACTCCGCTTGGCCAGGTCGATGAGCCCCGTACCAGCGGCACCAAACAACCCGACCAATGCCCATGCCGATGATCCGGCCGCAGCAGTATTGGGTCGCGCGCTCTTCTTTGATCCAGGACTCTCCTCAACAGGCGATATCTCCTGCAGCACCTGCCACCAGCCCGACAAAGCATTCACTGATGAACGATCTCTTGCGCAGGGTGTGGGTATTGGCAACCGAAATGCTCCAACCGTGCGAGGTGCGGCGCATCACCGTTGGCTGTTTTGGGACGGCCGCGCCGACACGCTCTGGCAACAAGCGATGTTCCCCATCGAAAATCCGTTGGAAATGGATGGCGCGCGTGGGGACGTCGTGCAGCACCTCATCGATACGCCTTGGTTGTCATCACGCTATGTGTCGATCTTTGGTCCGCTGCCCAACCTCGATCCACTAATAGCAGGCGCGCGACCAGGCACCGATGCGTGGGATGCATTGTCAGCATCGCAACAGCAGGCGATCAATGATGCCTTCGTCAATGTGTGCAAGAGCCTCGAAGCCTACGAACGCCAACTGTCGCCGGGAACATCGGACTTCGATCGATGGGTCGCATCGTTTGATCAGGCCGAAGCTACATCAGTCATGTCCGATGCGGCCATCCGAGGCTTTCAACTCTTTGTTGGACAAGCAGGTTGCCGCCAATGCCACTTTGGACCACTGGTGTCTGACTTGGAGTTTCACGATCTCGGGCTTCCTGCACCCAATGGAGGCCCAAGCAACGACCCAGGTCGCGGGGCGGGGTATTCCCAACTTCAGGCCAGCCCATTCCGGGCCGATGGCCCGTGGAGTGATGCCCCGCAGAGCAGCCAAGCCCGCCGCGCCGCCAATGCCCGGATTGGGCCCGAGCACTGGGGTGCCTTTCGAACACCGTCCCTGCGAAATGTGGCCAGCACCGGTCCATACATGCACGATGGTCGATTTGAGACCATCGGGGATGTACTGGCCTTCTACAACACCCTTGAGACCCAAGCCCGTCGGCATCATCACGCCGAAGATGTACTGCAGCCTTTGGACTTCAGCCCAGAGCAATTGGCTGATCTGGAGGCCTTCCTGTCCGCCCTCAGTGGCGACCCTCCCCCAAGCCACCTCATGCACCCACCGCCGATGCCTCAGGGCCCAAAAAAGCTGGATTCCAATCCAAAATCGCCTGAACTCGAAGCAACCGAACACATACCTATCACCGAATAGTCTCTCGACCCCTGTCAATGATCGTGTACTCTAAGAGTTGTGGAATGGTGCTAGGGGGTAGAGGAGTGATTTGTGAATCACATTACATACGCTGTCTTGGCCGGTTTGACCGTTGCCACAGCCGCTTGGGCCCATCAAGATGACCCCAAACTGCTTGATCGTTTCGGGCCGGTCAAAGGACCCGGATGGCAGAGAAGCAGCCACACTCCGATGGCCTCGGGCGGGTTTGAATCCACCGGCGACATCGAGTTGCAGGCTTGGCTCACGCTAGATGATCTGGGTGGCGCCGACACGGGCAACGACTGCTGGGGCTACGTCTCGCCGTCGGGCCGCGAGTACGCCATCATCGGTGACAGCGATGGCACGAGTTTTGTAGACATCACCGACCCAACCGCACCAATCATTGAAGCAAAGATCCCAGGACCAGGAAGCCTCTGGCGGGATGTCAAAGTCCACAATGCCTATGCCTACATCGTCAGTGAAGGCGGCGACGGCATTCAAGTCGTCGACATGTCCAACATCGACATCGGCGTGGTCACCCACGTCAATACTGTGACGACCGGTGGCACATCCGCAACCCACAACATCGTCATCGATACCGACAGTGGATTCCTCTACCGCACCGGTGGCAACGACAACGGCCTGCGAATCTACGATCTCAACTCCAGCCCAACCAATCCGCCCTACGTCGGTTCGTGGTCGAATAAGTACGTCCACGACGCGCAGGTCGTGACCTACCCACAAGGCTCGCCCTATGAGGGACGTCAAGTGGCCTTCTGCTATGCCGGCCTCAATGGTGGGTGGAACGAAACAGGTCTAACCATTCTGGACGTAACCAACAAGTCAGCCATCTTCACCATCGGTGAGATGCAGCACTCCAACAACAACTACTCCCATCAAGGATGGATCACCGAAGATCTGCAACACATCTATCTCAACGATGAATTGGACGAGCAGAACACAGGCACACCCACGACCACCCGGATCATCAATGTCAGCGACCTAGCCAACCCAACCCAGGTGGGCACGTGCACGACCGGCTCGTCTTCGATCGACCACAACTTGTACATCAAGGGCAACCTGATGTTCCAATCCAACTACCGCAGCGGGCTGTGGATCTTTGATATCACCAATCGCACGGCACCAGTCCCAGTGGCGTGGTACGACACATACCCGGGAAGCGATGCCGCTCAGTTCAACGGTATCTGGAGTTGCTACCCCTTCTTCCCAAGTGGTACGGTCATTGGATCTGATCTCGAACGCGGCCTATTCGTCTGGACACTGTCCGAACCATCGGTCGTCGCCACAATCATTGATCCCCTCCCCGACATGCTCGACCCCTCCGGAGGCGACTCCTTCCGGGTGTCGGCAACTCTGGCCCAAAACATGACACTGGACACGGACGCCACCGAACTACGATGGAACGATGGCTCCGGCTGGAATGCTGCCAACATGTCCATCGAAGATGCCGGAACTCCGATCATCCTGCGAGCAACCTTTGGTGCTACCGAATGCGGAAGCATGGTCGAATTTGATGCCAAGGTCGCCACGACCGACGGGTTTACCGTCACGGTCGTATCTGGACAACTCCTCTCAGCGAACGAGATCATCGACTCGTTCAGCGACGATTGCGAAAGCGATCCGGGCTGGACAGTCGACAACGACTGCAGCGACGGCCAGTGGGGCCGAGGTGTGCCCGCTGGTGATGGTTTACGCGGAGACCCCCCGACTGACGCCGATGGCAGTGGCGCCTGCTGGCTGACCGACAACGGCGCGGGCAATACTGATGTCGATGGTGGCACCACCACGCTGATCTCACCAATCCTTGACGCATCGAATACCAATGCCATACTTGAGTACTCCCGGTGGTACAGCAACGACTTCGGCGCCGCGCCCAACGAGGACATCTTCTACGTTCGAGTTTCCGACGACGGCGGTGCGAGTTGGACACTGCTTGAACAAGTTGGTCCTTCGGGCTCGGAATCCAACGGTGGCTGGTATGACGTCCAGTTTGACCTTGCGTCAATCGGCGGCATTACGCCCAATGGCCAGTTCCGCATTGCGTTTGAAGCCAGCGACCTTGGAGACGGCTCAGTCGTCGAAGCAGGCATTGATGCGATTCGAATCTCGTCAATCGACTGCGAAGACTGTGTCGGTGACATCGACGGCAACGGCACGGTGGACGTCGAGGACGTCCTTGCGGCCATCGCCGGGTTTGGATCGATCTACGACGTCAACGACCTGCTGGAGATCTTGGCAGCCTTTGGCTCTGACTGCTAATCTGGCGAGCTCATTGTGAATCATTCGCCCGCCCCGACTTCTGTCGGGGCGGGCTGTCGTATCCTGCCCCCCATGAGTGGGTGCTCTACATGCACAGATTGCGGCGATAAGAAATGCAGTGGTTCGCCACCTTCAGCAACCCTTCCCACCGATCGAACGCTGGTCATCTGGGACGGTCAGTGCACCTTCTGCCGCCGTTGGATGAAGCGGTATCACGCGCTGTCGGGGGACACACTGGATTGGGCCAGGGCAGCAGATGCTGCCCCGATCCTCCCGACGACCACTCTGGATGAACTGCAACAGGCCGTCCATCTAGTCGAATCTGATGGCCGAACATGCCGAGGCGCCCAGGCCATGTTCACAATCATGGATCGGATCGGTCTGAGAACTTGGCCGCTTGTGCTGTACCGATTTGTACCCCCAGTCCGCCTTGCATGCGATGCGGCCTATCGCTTGGTGGCCAACCATCGCAGTGGCGCCAATCGACTGTCGTCGCTGCTCTTTGGACGCGTTGAAACACCCAGCACGCTGCTGCTGACTCGCCGAATCTTCTTGCGATTGGTGGGGCTCGTGTTTATTGCGGCCTTCGTCTCATTCGGCCAACAATCACTTGGCTTGATTGGCCCGCAGGGAATCAAACCCGCCGAAGTACTGGTTGAAGTGGCCCGTGAGAACGGTGTGAACTGGTGGCAAATGCCAACGTTCCAGATGTTCGCTCATGTTAATGGACCGAGCAGCGAAGGCATCATCACGCTGACCTGGGTGATCGGTGCCATCGCAGGGGGTTTGATGACCCTTGGTCTGCTGCCACTACTTGGCGCCGTCGTAGCGTGGCTGTGTTACCTCTCATTGGTCACCACCAGTGACGTCTTCCTGCAGTATCAGTGGGATGCGCTTCTACTGGAAACTGGCGTGCTCGCTGTGTTGTGGTCACCCCTGACTTGGCGTCTTAATAGTGTGCGAGTACGAAGGCCATCCCGGTTGGTGCACTGGTTGATCGTACTGCTATTGATGCGATTGATCTTCTTCGGTGGGCTGGCCAAACTTCAGAGCGGTGACCCCGTGTGGGCTGACTGCACCGCGCTGGCCTACCACTTCTGGACACAGCCCTTGCCATGGTGGTCGGCCTGGTATGTCCAGCAGTTGCCTGACGTACTCTTGCAAGTCGTCTGTGTCATCATGTTCCTCATCGAATTGGGTGCTCCGCTGCTGCTCTTGCTTCCTCGCGTCCCACGTTCAATTGGAGCCCTCGCGATCATCCTGCTCATGCTCGGTGTCATTGCTACGGGCAATTACGGATTCTTCAACTGGCTGACCATTGTGCTGTGCCTGGCCATGTTCGACGATGCGACACTCCTTCGACTGTGGCCAAAGGTCGTCCGTTCAACGATCCGCGTTGGCATTCGGCCAGTTTCCACAGGCATGTGGAAGTGGTCGCGGTCGCTGATTGGTGTGTGCTTGCTGAGTTTGGTGTTGAGCACCATTTGGATGCAGACCTTCATTACAACGAAGCCTGGCTGGATGCAATCGTGGCAACGCACGTTTTCGCAATGGCACTTGGTGTCACACTACGGCCTGTTTGCAGTCATGACAACAACAAGACCAGAGATCATCATTGAAGCCCAGGCACACGATGGATTCTGGAAGCCGTACGTCTTCAAGTGGAAGCCCGGCCCCCTTGATCGAGCGCCGGCCTTTCACCAACCAGGCATGCCACGTTTGGACTGGCAAATGTGGTTTGATGCGCTGAGCTATGAACGCGTATTAGAAACGGGAATGCTGCCCCGATCACCCAATCGGATGCGATTTACAGGCCGCGAAGTCCTGCCAGCACTCCTTCGGCGTCTGGCCGTCAGCGACAGCATCGTGCTGGCGCTGCTCAAGTCGTCGCCACTGGAACCCGATGAGCTCCCACAGGCGCTTCGTTGGCATCTAGATCAGTACCGATTCACAACCCCAACAGAATTCAGTCAGTCGGGGAACTGGTGGACACGCACTCGCGTCTTCAGTTCACCGCCGATGAGTTTCGCATTGCCTTGAGCGGCCTGCCAAAGATCTGTGCGCATTTCTTAACCGTTCTCCTCGCCTGATGGCCAACCTCATCGGCCGCGCTTGCAACCACAAAGCCGCCAATCGTCCGTCTTGCCATCGGTAGTGGTCGACACACCGACTGCGTCCAAAGCCCAAGCCGAACAGTCAACGTAGCTGCCACGAGACCCTGACCTCCGACCGCGGCAAGGGCCCCCACTCGCGCCGACAGCACATCGGCGGCGTGCTGCGTAATGTCCACCGTTACGGCGTGCGCAAGCACCATTCGCCCAAGGCGAAGGGTTCCGATCATCCCTGGTCGTCCACCATAGATCTGCGCAATGCGGCGTATGAGCCGAAGATTCCGCCAACAGCACAACACTGCATCGAGCAGTGGCACACCCGACAGTGAGACCAGAACACCAGTACGCGCCGCTTCGCGACGAATTTCCGACTCACACCGCGCATCGAGTGATTGCATCAGTGTTTCGAGGGGTTCAAGTGTGATACATTTGTCGGTCGAGTGCCACGCGAGATCAAAGTCTGCCAGCGCCGCTGAGGGTTCCTCCAGACGGCGAGACCACAGCGACACAGCGCGATGCAAACCAGATGTATGCGCCGCAGAATTAGACAGTCGATGTTGCAGTCGTTCGACACGGCGAACCATCATCCAACCACGCCACTCGCCCCAGATCAAGCCCAGTAGCGCGATCGCAGCTACTGAGGCCAGACTGCCCACAACCCATGACCACACGGCCCCCAACTCCGAAACGCGGGACACCAGATGCACAGCTTCCGATGACAAAATGACCACTCCAAGTAGAAAGACCGTCGCAAACAGCGCGGTGCCAAGTCGCCATTGTGTTCGTTTTCTCTGCATCGTTCTGGTCAGTGCACCTATTCAGGAGCATTGTTGGGAAGTGCACCAGTGTTGATACGACCCGAAGACGATTTGAGTTCAGAAACAACTATTTTCGGAGTTTAAGCATTCTCGGACACACCAACAGCCGATCACCTGCGTAGGTGACAGTGAGGGACGCCTCTCTTTAGGGCCCCTCAGGAGACACGGACTTATGAATACGCGGACACCACATGACTGGAATTGGGACGCTTGGCAAGGCCGGCTCACCCATCTCCTCGGTCTGACGGAGAGCCGCTACAACTTGCCATACGGCGAGATTCTGCTGGCCACCGGTACGGCGCCGAACGATCTACACGAGTTGTGGAACTACGGCTGGACGCCCAGAGAGGCCGCTCAGGCCATCACGGAGGCACTTGGACTGCGCTAGGGGAACCTTTCCCCAGTACCACTTCGAGTCCCTGACCCGGATGCTCCGCGGCCTTTGGCGATACCTCGCCAAAGGCCGTGGTGCCTTTTTGGAGCCTGCCGGTACCACCCTAGGCCCCTACAGGCCAATCAAATAGGTGTTGAATCAACTGAATCAACTACGATGCTCCTTGCGTATACCCCCCTATCGAGTATCCTCTCGATCGGAAGAGAGCTATGAGAAGTTGTTCTGTCAAATGGACTTGCGGTGCCTTTGCCGCCTTGGTCACCTCCACCTTCGCGGTGGCTGGTGGTACCGATACGGGTCCGACAGAGCAGATTCTCTACGAATTGACTGGGGTGCAGTACCTCGGAGGCATTCCAGAAATCATCGACACGCTTGAGATTTCACCAAACGCTCGATTGGTTGAGATCAAGTGGGAAAATGTGGTGCTTGAAACCTTTGACAATGTGGGCGTCCCAAACTGGGGCAGTGAGGCTGTTTTGGGGGTTTCTGGTGTCAATACTGCTGGAGAGACTCATTCTCAGATGTTTCAGCCCTTCCCTGATGCCAATTACGGCGGCACTTTTGGACCGGTGGATGGGTCGCTTGACCTACTTTTCACTGACATGTTCTCTGACCAAAGCGGCCATATCACGATCTTGGCTGGATCAACGTGGAATGACAACAGCGGCCTTCCCGCCGGTGAGTACCACGACGGCCAGCTTGTACTGATTTACGCGCCAATTCCCGCCCCAGGTGCCATCGCCTTGCTAGGCCTTGCTGGCCTGGCAACACGTCGTCGCCGACGCTAGGCCGGTTGCACAGTCCCGAACGATGAATCAGGGCCGCTTCACGCTTGCCGAGGTGGGCTTGACATGCTACTGTTTTGGTACTGAGACTGGTTCTCAGTTAGCCCAGTCAGGAGCGAAACGTGCCTCAGGACACCATGACCCTCGACCAGATGCCCCCCGGTGCCACCGGCACCGTGCAATTGCCGTCCTCGGACGCAGCAGATGCGGCCCTGCTTCGCGCCATGGGTCTGCGTGAGGGACTACCCATTCGAGTCTGCCGAACAGGCGAGCCATGCATTGTCGATGTGGACGGAACGCGTCTTGGTATCGCCAAAGATATCAGCGTGCAAGTTCAGGTAGTGGCCGCTCCTGCCATCTGAACGCCCCACGTAGCGGCTCGACCACATGACCAACACCACGCAGCCAGACCAAGTTGATCGGTCTCCCCCCCGGGAACCATCCGTCGTGCTCATTGGGCAACCCAACGTCGGCAAGACAACCTTGTTCAATCGATTGTGCGGAGTCCGAGCGCACACTGCAAACATTTCAGGCAGCACCGTCGATGCGCGGCATGGCCGTGGCCACGGGCTGGCCGTAACCGATCTTCCCGGCGTCTGGTCGCTAAAACTCGACACACCTGAGTCGGATGTCGCCAGACACACACTGGACTCCAATGGGCAAGGCGTGGATTGCGACGCCATTGTCATCGTCATTGACGCATCATCGCTTCGCAGAGGATTGCATCTGGCTCTGGAAGTCCTTCAACGAGGCCGGCGATGTGTCGTCGCACTGAACATGATCGACCAAGCGAGGCGACAAGGCCTTGATATCGAACCGGCGAGATTGTCACGGTGGCTCGGATGTAAGGTCGTGTTGACATCGGCACGGAGCGGGCAGGGTGTCGATGAACTCGCTCAAGCAGCCGCCAGCGCACAACGAGCCACCGCAGACCTCCCCGAACCAGATGATGGACCTCAACTGACCAAGTGGATCGACGGTGTTATTCGAGACAGCACACCACGCCAATCAACACCAACACCAGACCGACTCGGGGATCGGCTTGACCGCACCTTTACGCACCCACTGCTGGGTGTATTGGTATTTGCCATAGTCATGGTGGGACTGTTTTGGACAATCTTTTCATTCGCATCCGTACCAATGGATCTCATCGAAGTCATCTTTGGACACGTTGGTACGTGGTTGGCGGATCTGCTACCCGCCGGTGCGCTTCGGGATCTGATTGTTGACGGCGTCGTGGGTGGTCTTGCAGGAACCGTTGTGTTTCTTCCACAAATCCTGCTGCTCTTCTTCCTAATCGCATTGATTGAGGACACGGGATATCTCGCCCGCGCCTCATTTGTAATGGATCGCGTCCTTCGACCCTTCGGTCTGCCCGGCCAAGCATTTGTACCGATGCTCTCCGCCCACGCATGCGCTATTCCGGCCATCATGTCGGCACGGCTCGTTCCTGATCGCCGAGACCGTCTTGCAACTATTCTTGTAGCCCCTTTCTTATCGTGCTCGGCGCGGCTGCCCGTCTACGTCCTCCTCATCGGCATCCTCTTTGCCAATCAACCGGCTGTGGCCGGGGTCGTGTTTGCCGGCTGCTACGCGCTTGGAATTGTTGCCGCCCTTGGGTCATCATTGCTGGTTCGCCGCACACTCTTGCGTGGCGCCAGCCGTCCCATGGTCATCGAACTACCTCCATACCAATGGCCGTCGGTGCGAAATGCTTTGCTGACCTGTTTGGATCGGGGCTGGCTCTTTCTGCGCAAAGCAGGAACGGTCATTCTTGGAATAGTCATCGTGCTGTGGTGGCTCACCGCCTACCCCAAGCCTCCTGTGGTCAACACAGCGATTGCAACGCCACCAGCTGCCACTGAAGTCGCCCCGCCATCATCGGACATGGCCTACTCATTCGCGGGGCAAATCGGCCGCGCGGTGCAGCCGGTGTTTGAGCCAATGGACTGGGACTGGCAATTGACCGTTGGCGTCTTGACGTCATTCGCGGCGCGCGAGGTCTTTGTCTCAACCATGGCAGTACTTGTCGCAGGAAATGATGATGCTGACGACCCTCAAGTGTTGCAGAGAATCACATCGGCCACACGAGATGATGGGCGGCCGATGCTCACGACCGCCACCGCAGCAAGCCTGCTGGTCTTCTTTGTGCTGGCGCTCCAATGCCTCCCCACGCTTGCAGTCACAGCGAGGGAGGCGGGTGGATGGAAGTGGGCCGTGCTGCAGTTCGGGTGGATGTCAGGTGTGGCATGGCTTGCGGCATGGGTGACGTGGCTCTTGGTACATGCAGGGGGGGGCAGTTGATGCCGTGGAGCGACTGGCAATTCTGGATCGTCACGATCGCGGCGGCCGTTGCGGCATTTCTGATGCTGCGACCCATGCTGCGATCCCGTTCAGGAAAGCAAAAAGGCACACGCACACGCCTGACTTTGGGCGGTCGTACCATTGACCGACATCGGAGTTCCAAGAAACCATGATCGACTACTCGGCCTCTATAGCCATCATCGGTGCCGGCGCCGTCGGCCGGGCGATGACCCAAGCCGCCATCAACGCCGGTCGGCCTGTGATCGCCTTAGCCACACGTACACCTGAACGGTGCGATTGGATCGCGCAGTCCGATGTGCTCATCACCACAGATCTCGACACCGCCACCAAAGATGCAGATGTCATCGTGTTGTGTGTCCCAGATGATCTGGTGACCTCGATCGCCTCATCACTAAGAAACACCGCGGGCAAACTCTTGGTGCACACCGCAGGATCACTTGACCTCACGCCCGTCTCCATTCCCAACGCGCATCCTGGGTCCTTGCACCCAGTCATGGTGCTGATGCATGGGGGACGCGGCTGCGAAGCGCTGCGAGGCGCTGCAGCAGCCATCGACGGTGATGATGTGTCACGACCCTGGCTGCATCGGTTTGCATCTGACATTGGTATGGAACCAATGGAAATCGCCAGTGACAAGCGATCGCTGCATCACCTAGCCGCATCATTGGCTGGCGGACTGCTCACGGGCGTGCTTGCTGATGCCGTATCGCTGTGGCACGAGGCAGGTATACCCGAGTCTATGGCGGCCACCGCGCTTGGCCGAATGGTCGAGGAAATCGGAAGGACCATCGCGGGGGGAAGTGGCCCGGGACCAGTCATGGGGCCTGCTGCCCGCGGAGACATTGGAACGCTCACACGTCATCTCGATGAGTTGAACCGCCACTCGCCTCAACTTCAAGGCATCTACCGCGAACTCGTCGAGCGATGTGCTGCGTGGTCCGTGGAGCGTGGCATCATGGATGGCCAAACAGCTCAGGACATTCAGACCCTGATGCATCAGCGATCGTCGTGCGACTCGTGTTGATGCCGCATGACAATAGTCATGTCATGCCCCTCGAGATAGTCCTGCCGACATGACACCAATGCTGTTCGCTCCAGTGCCCAGCCCATCCACGCAAGACTGTCGTGGCGGCGAGCGGGGCCAAGATCTCGACCATGCCAATGCTTGGCAGGCCGATCGGACAGAAAGTTGAAGGCCAGTCCGATGCGACACGCGTCCCACGCTCGATCCAGAATGGCGCGCGAATCGTCGTGGCTCATGGTGTTGAGCGTCCCGGATACCACAGCCCAATCCAAGTTTGGCCACGGCACCGCCTGATCAAGAAGATCCGCTGTGGTGTAGGTCGCCCACTTTGGGGCGTTGGCGGTGGCTGCTGTAATTTGCTCTGAAATCGCATCGATGCCGTGCAAAGCTAAAGGTGAGTGCCCTGTGTCGATCATCCATCGCGACAATCCTCCGTCACCACAGCCTAGATCGAGCACCGTTCCAGTGGGAAGATCGCCGACAAGGTCAGCCATCACCGAAAATCGCAGCGACTGCGTACGGCCCGATCCCCAGAGTGTTGCGGCAAACCCGGCGCCGTACATGTCCACCGCCTCGCGGTAGGCTTGCAAGTGGTCGCCACTCACGGCGATGGGGAATTTGTAGCGGCCGTCTCGTGTCGCGACTTGAAGGCATCAAGTACTTGGAATGGTCCAATGTATCGGCCATCTACATAACTCCGCTTGACAACCTGATCGGCTGCACCCAGCCAGACCAAATTGGGAATACCCCGACCACCCCACGCACGCTTAATTCCAGATGGGTCCACTCGATCAAATGGCACGGTGTACCAATTCATCTTCGAACCCTTCATGTAATCGTACATCTTCTTTTCAGATCGATCGCTGCTGACCAAGATCACAGCAAAGTCTCGATCGGGGCCCTGCTCGTCAAAATAATTCACGAGGTTTGGTGTGAATCGACGGCATGGACCACACCAATGCGCCGAGAAATACAACAGCACATTAGGAATGTCGTTGAGAACATCGGAGTCAACTGGTTTACCATCGGCATTCATCAAGTTTGGTCCGATGAGTTTGACCAGATTCGCGTGGGCTGGCCCCTGGAGGGCGGAAGTGGGAGGCGTCGCGGCCGCATCATCCGCTGCTAATGCTTCCCGAGCGCACGGTGTCAACGACAAAGCCTCCTTGGAAAGCGGAGTTGATGAGGCCGACTTTAGCGTGAACTCCACCGTGCCCGCTGGCGACCGCTCACGAATTGCATGAGGCACAAGCACACCGCCAACTTCTCGATAGTCCGCAATGCCTCGCTCAATGACTACGGGTGATCCGCCAGTTGGTCGGCTGTATTCCCATCGTATGAGGAGATCTGTCTCCTGATCGAAGAAGAAGTACATGGCCCGACCCTTGTGGGGAATCAAAATGATGCGCCATGTTGGGCGGCCTGAAATCACCACTTCGCCCGAAGTAGTTGCGGCCCGCGCATAGGTATTGAGATGCGTGATGGCCGTTGGGTCATACTGCATCTGCAATTGAAGTTTGACCGATTCACTGGCCGCATGGCAGGTCCCTGACGCATCTTCAATCCATGCAAACGTGCCATCGGACCCTTGTCCCTCGTGCCACGCTGATCCAACCATGTTCATGTCGGCCCGAAATGCCCCGCTGGTATTGGCCTTGGAAGTGAGCGTGCCCGAGTCAGCAAGCAATGTCCAGTCCCATTGAAACTCCATGGCCTGCACGGCCTTCCACGCCTCTGTTCCTCCGGTAGCGTAGGTGTACGCATCGAGGATTTCCTGCACATCGGGCAGCGATGCTTCAGCTTTGGTCGTCAGTGTTCCATTGGCATCGATCACACCTGGTGATGCGGGGGGTGGCTTGGGAGTTGCTGGAGGGGGGCCCTTCGGGGACAGATCTGACTGTCCCAGTCCCGACGTACACACAAGCGATACCACGATAAACACTGCTATTCCGCGCATGCGGGGGATCCTCCTGTTATGACACCAGTCTAGCAGGGCCTAGAGGCCATCTGGTACATCACGCTTCCCCAGGAACCGCAATCGCGATTCGACGGACGTGTCGAATGGAATCAACCGAATACACCGTTACGGCAAGCCAGATAAAGGCAAATGCAATCAACTGATCCGTCCCGAACGGCTCGCCAAAAGCCAACACCGCCAACAACAACTGGCCCGTGGGTGAAATGTATTGAAGGATCGCCAAGGTCGAGAGTCTGAGTCGCCTCGCGCCGCCTGAGAACAACACAAGCGGCACCACCGTTACAACGCCGCCACCAAGAAGCAGCAGCGACACCCACCATGGACCAGCAACAAAAGCGTTTCCAGTTCGCACGTGATCGAACCACAATAAGCCGAACATGAATGGCAGCAGAAGCAGCATTTCAATAGCAAGACCAGGGGCCGGTGCTGCATCAACTTGCTTGCGAATCAGTCCGTACAAACCGAATGAGCCCGCAAGCGTCAGTGATATCCAAGGCACACCGCCGATTCTCCACGCAAGTACGGAAACGCCGATTGCTGCACATAGCACAGCGACCCACTGCTGCCATCGCATGCGTTCGCCCAGCACGACCATGCCTAACGCCACGATGAACAGTGGGCAGATGTAATATCCGAGGCTAGCTTCACTCAGACGATTGTCGACGACCGACCACACAAACACGACCCAATTGATTGCGATCAGGACGGCCGAGATCGACAAAATGCCCAGTACGCGTGGCTGTCGAAATATCGCCCAACACTCACGCATGCGTCCCGTGCCCCACAGGAGCAGGCACAAAATTGGAAGACCCGCTACGACACGCCATGCGAGCAGTTCACCTACGGGGACCGAGTCCACCGCCCTGTAATAGAACGGTGCCACCACTGCCCACCATCCGTAGGCGCCTATCGCCATGAAAACACCGGCAGTTGCGTGGCTGTTCGATAATCGCTGTGGGGAGTTCAAGGACACGGAGCATACTCAATCAGTAGAATTGGCCACATGAACTCACCTCTTCCCAGCGGCGTCCGAATACTCCCCCCCGCTACTGGATTGTCCGGTGTGTGCGAACCAATCCTTCGCAGTGCCCCCAAATGGTTTGGAATCGAGGAAGCAATCGTGGCGTACGCACAGGCCACCGAATCGATGCCCACCATCATGGCCATGCATGGAGATGAGGCAATTGGGTTCATGACTATTGAGCAGCATTATCCATCATCTGCGGAGTTGCATGTGCTGTGTATTCGCCCCGAGTGGCACCGCAAGGGCATCGGGCGGGCGCTACTTGAGGCCTCCGAAAAACACACGCGGCGAATCGGCGCGCGATTCCTTCAGGTCAAGACGCTGTCTCCTCGGCGCGAATGCTCCTATTACACACAGACACGCCTGTGGTACGAGGCGATGGATTTCACTCCACTCACCGAGTTGCTCACACTCTGGGATGAGAACACCCCATGCCTCCAGTTGATCAAGGTGTTGGACTGATCTCGACTCGCCCCGGTTCGCGACGGCCCGTGCCGTCTCGTTTCTTGAGCGCATCCCCGAGATCCTGCCGCGCCGATTCTGCGTGGGCGAGCATTCGCTTCATGACCTCCGGATTCGCAGCACGCACATCGGTCGATTCGGCTGGATCGGAAACGAGGTCGTACAGCGCCATTGGCTGGGGAATATTCCACGTGTAGTTGTTGGGCACGCCACCGGTGCCACCAGGTCGACCCTCCATCGATCGATACCCGTGTGGAAAATGCAACTTCCAACGCCCACTGCGGATGGCCTGGAGTTCGTTGGTGCGGTAGTAACACAGGTAGACATCTTGCGGCGGATCGGACGGTTCGGTGGCCGTCATGACCTGCGTGGCATCGGCTCCGTCGATCGGGTTCGTGATGTCGGCGCCCATGGCGCGTGCAATGGTTGGGTAGACATTGATCGTCCCCCACTGCGTCTCGTTGACGTGGGCCGCCGGAATTGTTCCAGGCCAGCGTATAACACACGGCACACGGACGCCGCCTTCAAAGGTGGTGCCCTTACCTTCTCGCAGACCTCCAGTGGTGCCGGCGTGATCACCATAGGACAGCCACGGACCGTTGTCGCTTGCAAACATGACCAGCGTGTTGTCGGCGATGCCGTGCTTGTCGATCGCATTGAGAATCTCGCCGACACTCCAATCAATCTCCTGCATGACGTCGCCGTACATTCCCTGATCGCTAGAGCCTTTCCAACGTTCTCCACACGCCAGTGGTACATGTGGCTGCGGGTGCGGGACGTACAGCAAGAACGGTTCATCATGGTGCTCATCGATGAATCGCACAGCACGTCGGGTCAGGCGTTCAGTCAGTGGATCTTGGCGATCAAGCGTGCTGATATGCTCGATAGTCTTGTCGCCCTCAATCAACGGTAGCGGAGGCCATTGCTTGGGGCGTTCTGGATGGCCCGGCCACATGTCGTTGGAGTACGGGATACCCAGATACTCGTCAAAACCATGACGGGTCGGCAGGAATTGATCTTGGTAGCCAAGATGCCACTTTCCAAAGACTCCCGTGGCATAACCACGCGACTTGGCAAGTTCTGCAAGCGTGGTTTCATTCTCATGCAAGCCCACGTCGCTCCACGGACCGAGCGCACCGTGAATGCCAATCCGATTCGGATAGCAACCCGTCAATAGGGCCGCACGCGAGGCCGAGCACACCGGCTGCGCAACGGTGAAGTTGGTAAAGCGAGTACCACTGTTTTCCAATTTTTTTAGGTTGGGCATCTTCCAACCCGTGGCACCCTGCGACGGCAAATCCCCCCACCCCATGTCATCCACGTAGACAATGACGATGTTGGGCGGAGGCGTTGCAACAGTGGCGATCGGGTCACCAGACAGCAGACACGTCAATAAGAGGTTCAGCATGTCACCAGACTACCGCGCCATTGGGTGGACGGGAAACATTGCCTAGGCGCTAAATGCCAGTCTCGCTCGTCCAAGATCTGGATAGATCTCAAATACTCGGTCCATTCGCATGACCGAAAGCACTTGCATCATGAGGCCTGGAACAGCACACAGTTTGACATCACCGCCGGCTTTGGTAGCTCGTGCATGTATGCGAATGAGCGCGCCAACACCGATGCTCGACAGCGTCGTCATCTTGCTGCAGTCAATGATGAGGCGAGAGATTCCGCCTTGGGCGATTGCCAGTATGTCGCAGGTAAATTGAGCAGCGTTGGATCCGTCGAGTCCACCGTCAACTTCTATCACCATGATATCGCCGTCGATTTCTCGTGGAATGAATTCCATCAGTTGCCCTTCCCATCCGATGTCATGTGCGACTCAAGCATGGTGTGGCACTGCTCAATACGTTCGGCATGCTGTTTGGAAACATGAGGATGTGTGAAGTGTAGTTGGGTACGCGACGCGGCCGTCCGTATGGCGGACTGGTCGTACCCGCCAGACTCCAGTAATACGTTCAGGCACTTGAGACAGCCGTAGTGCGCGGCATCATCTAGGGCCGACCATCCGCATTTGTCACGATAGTGGGCGTTGGCGCCAGCAGCGAGAAGAATCGCAACGATCTTGGGGTGGCAGTTTCGGGCCGCTTCCTTCAGTGGTGTCCATCCATCTGGCGCGACGTTCAGACTCGCATTGTGCTCCATCAACGTCTGTAGGCACGCAACACTTCCGTTTCTCGCCGCGAACATCAGTGGCGTCCATCCGTGAGCGTTTGCACGATCCGCTTGAGCGCCTGCATTGAGAAGCATTCTGAGTACATCCTCATGACCGCGAATCGCCGCATTCATAACCGCATCGTGCCCGGTGTGGTCCATTGCCAAAAAGTCTGGGTCATGTTTGAGCAGCACTGCCACACATCCGTTGCAGCCCCACCATGCCGACTGCATGAGCGGTGTGCCCCCATCATGAAGTTCGCCATGAGGGTTGGCCCCATGTGACAGCAGCACGTTCATGATAGATGGGCATGCGGCGCGAGCCGAGGACGTCAGCGGCGTCATGCTTCCATTGGGCGCTGGCATGTTTGGGTTCGCGTTGTGCGCCAGTAAGGCATGCACGGCCTCGATATTGCATCTAACCGCCGCCATGATCAGCGGCGAAGTCGTACCGGTCGGACCGTTGATCGCCGCGCCGTTCTTGACGAGAAGTTCAATCGCAGCGACATCATTGGCGGCCGCTGCATTGGCCAAGGGCGACATGCGCATGTGATTGCCCTGCACGCCGCCGAGCCCGTTTGGATCAGCGCCGCTCTCAAGCAAAATTGAAATGCAGTCGTGACACTTCGATGTGGTTGCATCAAGCAGCGGGGTCAGGCTTCCAGGCCCACCTGCCTTGTTTGGATCGCCTCCGTGCGTCAGCAGCAGCGACAGGCACTCGGGATGGTGATAGATGCACGCCAGTCCAACAAGGGTGGCGCCATCGGTCGAAACCACACCCGCACCGGACCGTCCGGTCGCCAAGAGCGACCGCAGCTTTTCCGTATCGTTGGCAATGATGGCTGTGATGAGGGGATCGGTCGTCTGTACACCAAGGGTCGACTCCATCTTGATCCGCCAGTCGGCAGCCTCTGGTAGATGCATTGAGGGGTCGGGGAGCCGGCCGGGGTCTGGTACGCGACCCCAAGACAACTCACTGAAAGTGAGCAGGGTCAGCACGCTGGCTACAAAAATAAGGCATACAACCGGCATGTAGGGCGTCCTTCGTTCTGGGGCCGTCTGGGGGGGGTGAGGAGGGCTGAGGGCCTCTCGGGGGTGAATTCATGGTCTCTGCCAATGGTAGTGTGGGAATCGCAGTGACCGCGATGGTGAAAGAGATCGGCAGCTAAGCCATTGTCCTGTCGGAGGATGCTCATGCCACAGATCAGGCCTACTTTTGAATCTTCAGGTCCCACTCACTCCGACGAAGTCGAGCGTGCTTTGGACCGAGATTGGCCGGTGGTATCGGTTCGCTGGATCGACGCCGAGGCCCGCGGTGGGCCGGGCTGGGAGGACCCTGAGGACATGGTCGAGTTCGCCCTTCGCCCGCTGGCCGAGGTGCATACTGTCGGCCTCCTGATTTACGAATGCGATCGATTTGTTGCGTTAACGGACTCGCGTGGCCCTGACCAGATCGGCGGCGTCCAGAAGATCCCCAAAGCTTGGATCAACGACCTCCAGATCATGGCGTCCTCCGCCGGCGACCCACCACCAGCCCTTCCCCTCGACGGCGCCCGCACAGGCTGATCCGCATCTCCATTGAGCTAGGCTCCAATGAGAATGAGAAAGCCCGACTCCCCAAAAAGTGGAGCGGGTAAAAAAAGGCAAGGACGAGTCCTTATGGAACTCGTCCTCGCTACTTCTCTTCATTCCCCTCAAGGCTGGAGCCTCAAGAGTTGTCGCTGACTGCTCGACCGGGCTGGACCAGACCGATTGGGGTCGCGTGGTCTTTCGACGCTGCGTCCATCGGCGCTCTGGATGTCTCGGCGAGCGGCCTCGCCTTACCCGGTGCACATCGGGCATGTCGGAGTCTTGTCGAGATGGTGACGCCGCCCCAGCGATGCCGTCGCCGGAGCCATTTCTTGTAGCGGCATGGTCGCCCCATCTCCCTCGAGCGATGTTGATGCGGTGGTCAGTCAGTCGTCCGCCTGGCATTCCCGTCGGTATGCCAGCTTCCTGACGCGATCTTCATCTATCTCCCTTCGCACTCGCTTGGCGAGTCTTCTACCGATTTGTCATTGACATCTCTGTCTCCGACGAATCCAGGTCCGATCCGGATTACATTTCGGCTGCTCGACTTGGTTGTGTAAGGGTTCCACGGTATCGGTTGCTCGGGCCGCCGGAACCGCCGGCCCGGGCAGTCATACCGCCCTCGAATCCTGTTTCACTCGAACACCCTTTGTCGTCCGAAGACGTTTGAGGTGCCTTATGGAACAGGCACGGACTGCCAAGCATCGTCATGTCGCTCGCCGCATCCCTTTTCAGGTTCGCGTCGCATCGTCATGTCGTTGGGTCATCGACTGTGTTGCGTTCTCCTGGCTACCGCCGAAACGGCGTGTGATGCTTTCGCACCACACCATTTGATTCGCGCCGATCACCACCCGGTTTCTGCAGTGCCACAATCCAATTTTGGTATCGCGGCCCGGGCATGGCAGACGATGAACCGGTGCTCCCAATGCGGCCAACCCATCATCAATGAGATTTGTCGGGAAACCTTCATCGCTGATGTGCATCCTCCGAAGAGTCCGCTGGTTGTGCCTGGGCGATCATCGTCGTCCGACACGTGTCTCATCACTTTTCAAAGAGCCTTGCGCCAGTCCGGCCTCGGCCGAGCAGGCAGCGACAACTGATGAAAGTGATAATGCAATTGAAGACCCGCCGCAACCGACTAGCCATGCGTGGATAATTTGGTGGAGAGTCGGTGGAATGTTGGTGGAAGAATATGATCAGCGGGGCGTGTACTCAAATTGCTGGCCACCGAAATCTGCCGCTGCAATCAAGCCATCGTGGTTTCGTGTAAAAATCGCCACGCCATCACTGTAGTCAGCCAATTGACCGCTGCCCTTTTTGCCAGCCACCGCGGTAGCCGACGCCTGCCCGGCAAACTGATTGTTCGTGAACTTCTGGAACGGCCACTGATTTTGGAAGAAAATGATCTCAGAGAACGTCTGGCCGCCGAGTTGAGCCCCCACCGTGACACTTGTCGCCTTCACGTAACCGACGAGTTGCCCACCCTGATAGACCTCTCCCCGCCCCTGCGACACACCGATGCCGACGGCCCCCTTGCTCATCTTGGGAAAGATAGCCCAGCCATATGCAGTATCGAAAAATTTTGATGCGCGAGGATCCGACCGGAAGCCATCGATCGCACTCGACGCTGCATTGGATAGGTCGACCCGTCCGCCCTCAGTCGCAGGGGCTGATGAACCCGATGAACAAGACATCCCCCCCAAAGCCAATGACAAGACGGCTAATGACAAGACGGCGTGGCGAGCAAGCATCATGTGTGATCTCCTGTTGATGTTGATCGCACGATACCCGAAGCCACATGAAATAGCAGCGAGTCCAACTGATACATCATTCGCCAATGTGGGGCGTGGTCTGGAAGATCCAACAACCGCACCACGCCCTCCCCAGGCAGGTCGGCCGACACTTGGATCTCGGTGCACACACCCATGGCTCGAAGAGTGATTCCCAGCAAGTCAACCGACTCAGAAAGTGTCGCCCTGTCGTAGGACGTCTCAGCAGCACCAGCCGGAAGGTCGACCGATCGTTGCATCAGGTTGATGCCGCGAACCGGCCGCGATTGAGCGTTGTTGCTCAGTTCCAAGACCACTGCGTTCTGCACCTTCTCCATTTGATTGAGGTAGTCCACGCCGCTGGAATTACCAACCACAGGATGCAGAGGAATTCGCCACAGGTCATTCTGATCTGATGGCGTATTTGGGTTGAAGCAACCCGTCGAACCATCGAATGGACCCATGGGGTGGTCGGCCAGACCTGTCCCCGTGATGACCACAACCCCGGCGTTGCAATCGAATGTCACTTGTATGTTGTCGTTGAATGGATGGCACGGGCAGTGCCTACCCTCCACTGTGGCGTCATACGGTCAATTCCCCAAACGTATCACCACCAGAATTAACGATTTTGCAGTTGTAAACTCTATGGTAGAGATATGGAGATTGGCCTGAACACCCTTTTGCAGCAGGTTTCCGACCGCTGCCCCACGCAATGCGTAGATGACCGAATTGCCACTGCGGCCGATCTGCTCGAACAGTTGGCCGCCAACTGCCACGACATCGAGCCACTTATTCCAACCCTGAGCAGCCAGCTCAGGTCACCCGAGACCAATGGAAAAAACGCTCGACGGCGAGTCGGGGCGTTCTATACACCCCATGATCTGGTGGCCTTCTGTCTGACGCAGTCGCTGGACATCTGGCTTGATGGTTCGACCAACGACCCATCGCCGATCGTCTTGGATCCAGCCTGTGGAACCGGCCGGTTCCTTCTGGCGGCAGGACAGCGACTCGTTGATCGATACACACGCGATCACCACTGCTCGGATACCCAGGCATGGCGGCACATCGCTCCGAACCTTCATGGGTTTGACATCGATCCCATCCCAACTGCATGGCTCCGCGGACGACTAACCTCGCTCGCTGGTGGCGACACGCACGCCGCATCGGGCATTCGAACGTGCGACGCACTCAACAGCGACGCCCTGACCGCAACGAAGGCCGACCTCATCGTCGGCAACCCGCCATTTGGAACGCCGCTTCGGAAACTCACCGACGCCGAGTCAATTCGAAAGCGAGCCGCCGCCATCGTCGGCAGTCCCATCGGGCCATACGCCGACATGGCCGCCATATTTCTGCTGCTTTCAACGCGATCACTGCGTCCGCAGGGCCGACTGGCATTGGTGCAACCACTGTCGGTTCTGGCCGCCCGCGACACCGGGCCCATCCGCGACAGCATTCTGGATCAGCACACGCTTGAGACAGCATGGGCAAGCCCAGAGACCATCTTTGACGCGCAGGTCCACACCTGTGTACTGGTCATCTCCAACACACCCACGACATCAAAACACGTCGGACGATACGGCGGCCTGCCAGCCAAAAAACTGTCGCGGGTTGCGCAACCGACACTAGGTGCGTCGTGGTCACCACTGGTCACCGCGGCCATGGGCATTCCAAATCTCCCGAAATTTCAGTCACAAGGCACGCTGAACGACATCGCGGCGGCCACAGCAGACTTCCGTGAGCAGTTCTACGGATTGCGCGGGGCTATTGTGGAAGCCAATAAACACTGCCATGACAATCAAGCGCCAATTCTGACTACAGCCCTGCTTGATCCTGCCAGATGCCGCTGGGGAACCCGCCCGTGCCGACTGCACGGCCACACCTGGACACAACCCGCCATTGATCTGAACCTCTTGGGCACCCGAATGAAGGAGTGGGCCCGGTCTCGACTGGTCCCCAAGGTGCTGCTCCCAACGCAGACTCGCGTACTTGAGCCCGTTCTTGATGAACGTGGGCAATGGCTTCCAAGCGTCCCGATCATCACCATCACGGCAAAGAGCACTGAACCATCCAACATTGGTGCCCTGTTGGCGTGCCCTCTCATTTCACTTCTGGCCATGCATCGGCACTTGGGCACAGCTAGGACACCGCACGCCATCAAACTGGCCGCCCGAGACGTCTTGCAGTTTCCATGTCCGGTGGACATCGAGGCATGGCATGCGGCCGGACATGCGTTCCAGAAAGCGCAACACCATGATGGCGATCCAGCCCTGCTGGACACATGCGCCCGGCACATGCTCGCTGCTTTCAAAATTGCGCCCCAAGAAGCGGCAGCGCTACTCACATGGTGGAAAGATCGACTTCCCAGCCGGTGACTCTGTTCATACTGCAAGGCAAGAACCCCCGACTCCGCAAAGTCGAGGGTTCTTACGTTAGGTCAGATCACACCTGCTTGATCACATGCAGGGACCCCAATTGGCGATCACGATGAGAATGTCATTAACACCAACCGTGCCGTCGCCGTCTACATCACCAGGGCAATAGGCCGGGCACACCGTGTCGCCGCACCCACCGCCATTCCAGAGACCATGCACCATCTCACAGTCGCTAGGCATCAGCATCAAGCAACCGCCGTTGATGCAGCACGCTCCAGTTTGACCACCACCGCACGGCGCATCTGCACACGTCGTGCCCGCACCATGCCAATCGCCACCCTCGTCAAGGCAATGTGTTTCGTCAGTCTCGATGCACTGCATGGAACCATCGCTCGTCGTAACGCAGCAGGCACCCAGTTGCGGGTCACCACACATCACGTTGGCACAACTCGTGCCATGACCATGCCAGTCACCACCCTCTTTCACGCAATGCCATTCGTTGGTCTCGATGCAAACCTGGACACCATTTACATTTTCAACGCAGCAGGCCCCCCAGTTCCAACCGCCGCAAGGCATGTTGTTGCAGTTCGATCCCGCGCCCTGCCACTTGCCGCCCTCCTGGGCACAGTGCTCATGGCTGGTCTCGATGCACATGAATGTGCCATCGTCATTTGGAATGCAGCACGCACCGGACTCCGGCGAGCCACACTTGACCGTATTGCAGGCCGTTCCCTCGCCTTGCCAATCCCCACCCTCGTCAAGGCAATGCGTTTGGTCAGTCTCGATGCACATGAGTGTGCCATCGTCATTTGGAATGCAGCACGCACCGGACTCCGGCGAGCCACACTTGACCGTATTGCAGGCCGTTCCCTCGCCTTGCCAATCCCCACCCTCGTCAAGGCAATGCGTTTGGTCAGTCTCGATGCAGTGGAGTTGCCCGTTGCCCTCGATGCAACAGGCCCCAATCTCGTTGGCGATGCACGTCACCCACTGGCAATCCGTGTTGCCCCCAAGGAAGACGCCATCAACTTCTTCGCACTCTTTATGCGTCATCATTTCACATTCTTGGCCGATACAACACGCACCAATTGGTGCATCACCCGCGTGTGCATTCGCTCCCAACATCAAAACCGCCAAAATCAGTAGTACTGAACGCATCGAATACTCCTCTCAGGCCCCACATGGACCAATAGTTCATTCAACCAAGGTCTATCCACGTAGTCAAGCCTCAATCATCCAGTGAGGCTCTGGTAGGCCTCAGCGGGTACCGAACATGCGATCACCGGCATCTCCGAGCCCAGGCAGGATGTACCCAATGTCATTGAGTTGACGATCGAGGGCCGCGGTAAACACGGGCACGTCTGGGGCCGCCGCTCGCATCGCTGCCACACCCTCGGGCGCAGCCACGAGGCAGACAAGCCGAATATCGCGGCACCCCTGCGACTGAAGTTCCTTCACCGCAGCAATCGCCGAGCCACCGGTGGCGAGCATGGGATCCACAAGAAACACCGGTCCCTTAGCAATGTCGTCTGGGAGTTTGCAGTAGTAACTCACCGGCTCAAGGGATTCTTCATTGCGATACAGTCCAACGTGCCCGACTCGGGCTTCGGGCATCAGCGAAGAAACACCATCGGCCAAACCAATTCCGGCACGTAGAATCGGAACGATGGTGACGGGCGTAGCAAGACGAAACACTTCGGTCTCCTCAAGCGGCGTCTGAACGGTCTCCTGACGCAATGGAAGATCACGACTGACTTGAAAAACCATCAGCGCGGCCACTTCGGCGACAAGTTTGCGAAAGAAGCCCGGTTCCGTTCCAACTGCACGAATGCGAGCCAACTTGTCTTGGATCAAAGGATGGTCGAGAACTTTCAGATTGTCGTGTTCCGGATGGGACATGTCATCACCATACTTCCTCAACGCTCTACGGTCATCCCTTCGAAGGCCAGAGCCTGGGAATCAGTCGCCGCACACGCTGACGTTCATCAGGTGTCAGGAGCACGAAGAATGCTGCGATTCCATACACGACGCCATAGGCTCCCATGCTGATGGTCAGATCGAGCAGCCCCCACAACTCGCCATCGTGTCGCAGCGCTGGTATCCAGTTCGGCAGCAGTAGAATCGGGCCGATCGCAACGGCCAGCAGGAAGGGTGGAAGCAGTGGCATCAGGAAGTCGCGAAGTTGCACATCGAGAATCTTCGCGCCGCGCATCGGAAGAAATACACCGTTGAACAGGACAAAGACTGCGGTGATCGCCCATGACACGCCGGTAATGTTGTTGCGCGGCGACACTTCATTTCCGAGATCCGGCAGCGTGAGAATGAGCGCGATGGCTAGCACTGGGTTGAGAAGCCCGCCGAGAAAGAGAATCTTTGCGTAGCGACGGATGTGACCGGCTCCGTAGAGCAGAAAGATCCAACCATCCGAAATCGCCCTCGCTGCCAGTCCGAGCACGCCGATTCGCACCAGCAACGCCGCCAGCGGCACATACTGGTCCGGGTCGTCCAGCGTTCTGCCCAGCCACAGGCCGATGAGTTCGTCGGCCAGAACGAATGAAACGACCACACCGGGCCAGGCAACGAGTGCATGCGATCGACTGACCGTGTGCAGCATGCGTTTTATGCCCGATGTACCGTCCTGCGACTCCGCCAGTCGTGCCCCAACCGCCTCGATGCCAAAGGTCATGCCGGTTGTCACGCGGCGGACATAGGACACCAGTCGATTGGCCAGCCCGAAGATGGTGTTGCCCAGCAGCCCGAACCAGATATTGATGAGCAGAGCCCCCGATCGGTCATGTAGATTGTTGGCGAAAACGACGCCGGTATTCCAACCGAATGTGCCGCGAATCGCGCGAAGGCTCCGGCGGTCGGCCCGCCATGGCATACCGATGACGCGATGGTCGCGCATCCACATGTAGACCGTCGCCAGAAGCACCGCTGCAGTGCGGATGGACACGGCAACGACCATGAGTCTGATCAGTCCCTGAGCGGGATCGATCGACGGCCAGACTACTCGACAAATCAGCACGGAGATTATGAAATCCGATCGCCGCAGCACCGTGAAAAAATTCTGAAGCAGAAATTCCTCGCGCGCGATGTACATCGTCACCGCCGGCGCGACGAGTACATAGACGACGGTGAAGCCCCCCTCCAGAATGACCATCCACTGGGCCGCGGGCAACAGGCCCGCCGTGATGTTCAGCACAGGAAGGATCAGCCATAACAGACCGAAGGTCATTGCCACAATGGCTGCGACGATGACACAGACCAACATGGCTGAGTCGCACGTTGCGCGAAAGTCATCCTTCCGGTGCCAGGCGGCTGCCATCTCACGGACCAGGCTCGTCGACACGATGTCATGGAAAATCGCAGCCAGACCCGCCTGCGAAACAATGAACAGGTACAGACCCAGCGCGTCGCCGCCGAGCCACCCGGCCAAAAGGGGCACGATGGCGATGCCATACGCAAGCGTCGTCGCCAGCCGTGCATAGTTGCTCCCGACACGAAATAGACCACGCTTGGCTTCGGTCACCATGAACGAGCACTCATCGGTGGGAGATCTGTATGTGTTGGACGGTCCGCCATCCAACAAGTACAGTACCAACTCGATGGCCGATCACGCTCTAGGTGCTTTTTCAGACGGCTCCAACCCCCGACCAGGGCCACTGTTTGTCTCGGGTCGGCAGCACTGCGGAAACACCGTAATGTCGGTCCTCATTGGACGGATGCCCGGCATCTACGCGCAAACGGATGAGTCGACGGTGTTCGAAGTGCACGCCCTGCTCGACCGGATGCGAGATCCCGTCAAGCGGGCCTGTCAACTCGATCAGTTCATCGCATTGGAGTCAACCGAGCATCAAGCGTGGCTCAGCGAGGAGCTGCGGCGGAGGATCACCGAATCGCCCGGTACCCCGACGCTGACGGTCTATCTGGAGACCATGGATGCACTGGCCGACCGGATGAACTGCCATCGCTGGGTACAGAAGGCCACGAGTTACATCTTCTACGCCCAGGAAATTCTTGACCGGATTCCCCAAGCGACCATGATCTACCTGCTTCGGAATCCGTGGGATCTCGTCGCCTCCCGACGTCGCCGCGAACCGAGTGCCGAAGCGGTCCTCAGCACCATGATGGGGTGGAGCCGTGGGCTGAACATTGCCCGGACCATCAGCCGCGACTGTCCCGGCCGCTTCCGAATCGTGCGTTATGAGGACATGACCGGCGAGCAGAGCACCGCAACCATCAAGTCGGTGTGCGAGTGGATGGGCGAGCCATTCAGCGAAGACCTGCTCAATGTGCCCCATGTCAACCCTGCGGAATCAAAGTTCAAGATGGAAAGTGAACGCCGCGGTCTCAATCGGTCCAAGCAGTTTCAGTACATCCACAGTTTGACGGATGCCGAAATCGCCGCCACCGACCAACTCGTCGCCAAGTACGGCCTTCAAGGTGAGATTGAAGCGTACTTCCCGGAACTGCCACACAAAATCGGATCCCAATCCGACGCCGCCATACGAGCGGGCCGACGCAGCCTGCGATGGGCGCCCCTGCGGTACGTCTGGGGCTATCTCACCCGCATCAGACGCAGCCCACGACATCTGATTGCCCGCACTATTCGCCGCATGAAGGCAGGCCGGTAGCAACGCCCGCAACCACTGAACGAGGAAGACCCACCCCGATCGAGAGGTGGGTCTTCTGATCAATGGGCGATACAGGACTCGAACCTGTGACCTCACGGGTGTGATCCGTGCGCTCTAGCCAACTGAGCTAATCGCCCCGAAAAAGATTCATGTAGTCAAAACATGACCAGCGGCGAAGTATACCTGTGCAAGTAGCCCAACGGTCGACTCAGATTCGCTCAGGAACTGGGCTTCTCGCCTGAGGGAGTCGCCGCAGGGCTCGTAACATCGGTGGAGTCCGTTTTCGCATGGGCGACCGCATCGTCGGTCAGTTGAGCAGTCGACTCGCCAGGCTTCCCCGACTCGGTCTCAATTTCATCATTGATGCCCTTGATGCCCCGCTTGAACTCAACGATGCTCTTACCGATGCTTCGGCCGACCTCTGGAAGGCGGCGGCCAAAGAGCAACAACCCGATCACCAAAATGATGATCCACTCAGACCCGTGAGGCAGCCCAAAGGCCAGCATCGGAACACTCATCGTGGATTCGGTCATGATTCGGGTCTCCCAAGGGTCTCGGCGCCTGCTCGCAGGCGGGGCCCTAGTGTACCCTCAAGCAATACAGAATGGCGATTCTCATCGCCAGTTCCTGCACGAGGTGGGGCTGGTCGACCGATGAAACGGTGAACCGCTTATTTCATTACCGGAAGGGAGTCCGGACCATGCCAGCCCAATACCACCGATTCCAACTACTTGCCACCCTCGCCGCGGCGATGCTGCTGCCATCGTGCCAACAGGACAAGGTCGAAGCACCGACCACCAAGGCCGCCAAAGACTACGCAAGGCCGCTTCCTGAGGGGCAAGGCGCACTCCGACAGGTCGCCAACCCGCACGGGCTGACGTGCATCGATCGTGGATGGGAGCAACGGGACCTTTTCCTCCAAGACGCCTGCGACGAATCAATCGCCTGGTTTGATAAGCCCTCCACACTGCAGTGGTTCCCAACCTGCGATATCGACCATGACCGAGCCCGCGCCAGCGTCGTGGCCTTCCGCGACCTCTGCCGCACCGCACCGAATCTGCCCGCCTTCCGAAGTGAATTACTCAGGCGATTCGACGTGTATGAGTCCATCGGGTGCGACGATGAGGGCACCGTACTGTTCACTGCGTACTGCTCCCCCACCTTTCGCGCCAGCCGCACTCAGCGAACCGGATTTGAATCCCCGCTCTACACACGCCCGGACGATCTGGTCACCAATCCCGAGTCAGGTGAACCGATGGGACGACGACGTCCCGATGGCGGTATCGACCCATGGCCATCGCGTGCGGAAATCGAACGCGATGGAATGCTGGACGGCACTGAACTCGTATGGCTTGAAACTCCGCTGGATACCTACATCGCGCACGTCAACGGTTCGGCCAAACTCATGATGAACGACGGAACGACCATGTACGTCGGCTATGCCGGCAAGACCGATCGGCCCTATGCAAGCCTCGGCCGCGAACTCATCGATCGTGGCACCCTGCCATCTGACGGCGTCAGCCTGCAGGCCATCCGCCGCGCATGGAAGAAGAACCCCACTGGGGTTGAAGATGCCATGCATGCCAACGAGTCATTCGTCTTCTTTCAGGAATACGACGGCGGCGCTTGGCCAGCTGGCTCACTGGGATTCCCAGTCACGTCACGTCGAAGCGTCGCCACTGACAAATCGGTGTTCCCACGCGGGTCGGTCGTACTAGCCGATACATCCGCGGCCAGATTCAGCGGAAGTCCGAGTCAATTCTCGGAATTTATGCTCGACCAAGACACAGGGGGAGCCATTCGCGCCCCGGGCCGCGCCGATTTGTATTTGGGAGCTGGGCCGATGGCGGAACTTCTTGCTGGCCGTCAAAAGGCAGAAGGTCACTTGTACTACTTCTTCCTCAAGCCCAATGAAGTCGCAGCGGTCAATTCCCAGTGGCAATCGCCCGGTTCACTGGCCAGCCACTAACCACCCCAGAAACGGCGGCCACTGACGAATCGGCCCTGCTACGGGTGAAGATGACTGCTTCGTCCGTGCGTCGATGACAGCACGCCCATCCTTGGCATGAAAGTCACGCTTGGGATCCATCCCTGCAAGTAGATGGAACCACACGTGGTCGCGGTACCGCACATCAACATGCGAATCAAGCAGCACCACAAGGCCATTCCAATCGCCCGCGGCGTCGAATACTGCGCCAGGGTCAAAAGCGTCGCCAGCAACCACGATGCATCGATCACATCCCCACGCCGGAACGTCCATCACGACACCATCACCAGCGATCGCATCACACATCGCTTCGACCGAAGTCTGTGACGGTTGAGTTGGCGGCAGACAGGTTCCGGTCCCAACGCATTCCCCATCTATCCGAGGCGTTGCGTCAATGCCAATCTTTCCGCCCGCCCCCAGATGCTGCGCAGCGTGATCGAGAATATCCAGCGGCCCATTGACCAATTCAATATCACGCGACATATCGGTGTGCGTGAAGACCGCCCGTAACACGGCATCGAGATCGTGCACATCAACTTCATCGGCCTCGACGACAATTACGCACTTGGTCCATGCCATCTGCCCAGCGCCCCAGACCGCGTGCATGACGCGGCGTGCCTGCAACGCATACGCCTTTCGGATACCCAGTACCGCCCAGTTGTGAAAACACCCCGGCGCCGGAAGGTTGTAGTCCACGAGATCAGGAATGAGGGTCTGAAGCAACGGCAAAAACACACGCTCGGTTGTCTTGCCCAGCCAGTAATCCTCCTGCGGCGGTGGGCCCACCACCGTGGCGGGGAAGATGGCCTCGCGACGATGCGTAATGGCCGTGACATCCACCACCGGATATCGATCGGGCAGTGAGTAGTAGCCGGTGTGATCACCAAACGGGCCTTCCAATACAGCGCCTGGACCGATGGGTTCTTCTCCGGCGGGGTCCCAGCCGGGGCCGCCTGCATCAGTTCGCACCCAGCCCTCGATCACTATCTCGGAATTGGCTGGCACGCGTAGAGGCACCGTTTTGGCCTCAACCAACGGAATGCCACGACCTTGCACGAAGCCGGCCATGAGCAGTTCGCTAATGCCCGGAGGAAGCGGCGCCGTGGCTGCCCACGGCAGCACAGGCTCACCGCCCAGACAAATGCAAATTGGCATGGGCTCGCCGATGGCCTTCCAACTTCGCCAGTGCGCGGCCCCATCGTGGTGCAGATGCCAGTGCATCGCCAAGTGAGTTTCATCGATCAACTGCGCCCGGTACATGCCGATGTTGTGGCTGGCCGGGCGACTGGCATTGCGATCATCAGCATGAATCGTGTGCATGCCGGCCAGCGTGATGTAGCGTCCTTGTCCCCGAGCAGTCCCTGCTTGCTGGGCGCTCATCGGCCAGCCGACCGCAGCTGGGTCCCCATCGAGCGGCCAGCACTTGATCAGCGGAAGTCTGGTCAAATCAACTTCGCTCCGCTCAGTCAGTCTCACGACCTCCTGGCACACACCCGTGCGAACGCGGCGCGGGCCAGCACGCATGACTGGAAGCACCATCTTGAGCCTTCGGATTGCGTCAATAGGTCCTTTGGGAGGGCTCATGTGCGCCAGTGCTTCAATCCGCGCCGACAACGCGGACACGTCCTGACCCAGCGCCGCGTGCATACGAGACCACGATCCAAACACATTCATTACCAGCGGGAAGTCACAACCCTCGACTTGGTCGAACCGCAGCGCTTGGCCGCCGAGGTGGGCACCAAACCTATCAAAGGTCGCCGCATCGCCTCCATGGTGGGGTGCCTCTTCACGAGACTCGGCCACCGCCATGGCCGCAGCCGCGATCAGCGGTGACACTGGACCAGCAATCCGACGAACCTCACCCTGAGTTTCGAGTTGCGCCATGAAGTCCGACAGGGTCTTGTGCTTACAAGTCATCGTTGACCAATGGTAGTGCCCGACACACGGTGGAATCCGATACCGATACACTCCCCCCTTCACATGTCTGCCGTCATCGAAATCACAGACGCCACCAAGACCTTTGGCCGCAAGGTGCAGGCCTTGCGTGGGGTATCGATGCGAGTTGATGCCGGGCAGGTCTTCTGCCTGCTGGGTCCCAACGGTGCGGGGAAGTCGACCCTGGTCAAAATCCTGATGACGGTCATCCGGGCGTCGTCCATCAAAGGCACTGTGCTGGGACGTCCCATCGGCCACAAGCCCACGCTTCATCGCATCGGCTATCTGCCCGAACACCATCGCTTCCCCCCCTATCTCACTGCAATTCAGGCGCTGCACTACTACGGGGGCCTGTCGGGCATGCGGCGACGTCAACGCGTGCAACGAATCGGCGAGATGCTCGACCTCGTAGGTATGTCGGCTTGGGGAACGCACAAAGTGGGAACCTTCTCCAAGGGCATGCAGCAGCGTGTCGGTCTGGCTCAAACGCTCTTGCATGATCCAGAATTGCTGCTGCTCGACGAGCCGACCGACGGCGTCGATCCCGTTGGCCGGCGCGAGATTCGCAACCTGCTGTTCCGCCTGCGTGATGAGGGAAAGACCATTCTCATCAACAGTCACATCCTTGCGGAACTCGAAGACGTGTGCGACCAACTTGCAGTGCTCGTCAAGGGCCGCATGGCGATGGAGGGGACCTTTGCGGAACTGACGCAAGGCCGCCAACGATGGGAAGTGCGATTCCGAGGCAACGCCTCGGGACTGCAGAATCTGGAAATCGACCTAACCGAGAACGATGGTTGCGTCGTGCTGCCAAGTGGCGATGCGGTCTGTATCCAACCGGTGATTGATTGCCTGCGGCGCACCGACTGCACGATCACCTCGGTGATAGAGGTACGGGAATCACTGGAAGACCTCTTTATGCGAGCGCTTGAAATGGCGCAGGCCGATGCCCCTGCGACGCCAGGTGCCGTGCAGGGAGGCAACGCATGACCGCCTTCCTCGCCCTACTGAGAGAATCTTGGCTGACACTTCGCGCCGAGAAGTTATTCAGAGTCGTTCTGGGCCTGAACATCATGGTCATTGTGGCCTATGCGTCGCTTGGATTTGACAAGACCGGCTTCTTCATCTTCTACGGCCTCTGGCATTTTGAAAATGACTTCCTGCAAGCCGGTTCAGCAATAGC
>CAZGFN010000010.1:30307-50748 GCA_964524945.1 uncultured Isosphaeraceae bacterium | reverse complement strand
CGCATTGGCATGAAGCGTGATCGGGTGTTTGGGACCAAGCACAGTGGAGCCAGTCTCTGAAGCTGCTTCCAAGAGTTCCAGCCCCTCAGCGGTCATGCGAGCCTCCACATCCTCATCGGTGGTCAGGCCCCCATTCTGTAAGAGCATGCGTGCATACATCGTCTTGGCATTGAGTGTCTGCTCATGGGACTCGCCGTAGCGGCGGCGCGCAACGTCATGCCACTCGCGACTCAGTTCCATCGCCTCGGGAAGGCGGGTCAGAAATTGCAGCGCCAGTACGCGGGCTGCCAACGCCTCGATCAGGATCGGATCGTCCTCGGGGAGACTCGTACGTGCCCGTGCCAACACATCAAGCGTCAGGCTGTCTGCTTGGCGAGGCCGCCCCTGCTCGGTCCGCATCCGCCCCATCACGGTCATGGCATGAAGCACGCGGGGATCATCGGGGCCCCAACGCGCCTCGACTCCTGCCATGCCCGAGGTCAACTGCGGGTCCGCATCTTGGAACATCTGCAACTCGAACATCAACTCACCGATCATCATCCGCGTCTCGGCGGCCAACTCGGGCAGGTCAACAAAGCGTGCGTCGATCCCACTGGCCGCCTCCTGGAGCACCTGCTGTGTGTTGAGCGTTCGCCCCTGGGCATTGCGGGGGCTGGCTAGGCCTAGCACGCTCTGGAGAAATAACTTCTGAGCCGCGGCCTTGGATAACTCGGCTTCGACCTGCTGCTGCGCAGCAACGGCCACCTGCTGAGCCCGATGCGCCTTGACCGCCAGCGCAATGCTCACGGCGGTTGCTGCAACGAGCACCGCGGCAATGACCATCGTCGCCACCACCGCAGCCTTGTTGCGTCGCATCAATAATGAGACTTGATAGGTCAGACTCAGCGGGCGCGCCGAGATCGGTTCCCCCTTGGCGTACCGCTCGAGGTCCTGCTTGAGTTCCAGTACCGACTGGTATCGGTACTCAGGGTCCTTGGCCATCGCCTTGGACACGATCGTCTCTAAATCACCACGAAGCAGCGGGCTCACTACCGACAGACGCGTCGGAGGCTGTTCCCGCACAATCTTGGCGGCATCGAAAATAGGAATCGATCCCAGGTCGTAGGGCGCCTTGCCACAGAGCATCTGATACAGCACCACACCCAGCGCATACACATCACTGCGCGTATCAATAATGTCCGGATCTGCTTCGCACTGCTCGGGACTCATGTACTGCAACGTCCCCACGAGCGCGCCCACATCGGTCTGTTGCGTCGTGACAGCCAAGTCGGAGTCGGTCGAACGCGCGACCCCGAAGTCAATCACCTTGGGATTTCCCTGCCGATCGATCAGAATATTGCCAGGCTTGAGATCGCGATGAATGATGCCCTTCTGGTGACCATGATGTACCGCATCGCACACCAGAGCGAAGAGTTCCAACTTCTGAGTAATATCGAGTTTCTTATCAACGGCGAACTGATTGAGCGTCTTGGCGCCCGCAATGAACTCCATCGCGAAGAATGGAACGCCGCCAGTGCCGTCGTCCCAGGTACCCGCCTCATAGACCTGCGCAATACCCGGATGATGCAAGCGTGCCAACACCTGCGATTCAAATTCGAATCGTCGCAGAGCGCTGCTACTGGTAATGCCCCGCTTCATGACCTTGATGGCCACCTTGCGGCGCGGACTCTCCTGCATGGCCTCGTAGACGGTGCCCATGCCGCCCGAGCCAATCACCCGTCGAATCGAAAAAGGCCCGATCGTCGGAGGTAGATTTGATTGCAGGGGTTGTGGAGTCGGGGGTGTCTGAACCGTCTGACGATCGCGAATAGGGTCCGCCGAGTCGTCCCGTGAATTCTCCCCGCCTGGATTGAGGTCGTCCGCCATCATGAATTCCAATCCCCTTTGTTTCGAGCACTTTAGCAACTCGGCTTGGTCGGGCTGCCCAAAGTACAATGCCCCCTATGTCACGCCGTGCCGCCATCGTGTCCGCCCTCCGAACACCCTTTGGTCGATATGGAGGGGCTTTGAGCAGCGTTCGTCCCGACGATCTGGCAGCGCACGTCATCCGCCACGCCGTCGATCGAGCTGGTATTGACCCGGCGTGCATCGACGACGTCTACCTAGGCGCCGCCAATCAGGCCGGCGAGGACAACCGAAACGTCGCACGTATGTCCGCACTCCTAGCGGGGCTTCCCGTATCTGTGCCTGGAAGCACCGTCAACCGTCTGTGCGCCTCGGGTCTTGAAACCATCAACATCGCCGCCCGCATGATCGAAGCGGGCGCCGGTGATGTATTCGTCGCCGGTGGCGTTGAAAGCATGAGCCGCGCACCCTTTGTCATGGCCAAGAGCCAGCGAGCCTTTGACCGACAACACGAGGTTCATGACACAACGATCGGTTGGCGATTCACCAACCCGTCGCTAGCGGCCATGCATCACCCGCATGGAATGGGAGAGACCGCCGAGAATGTCGCGCGCCAATATGAGATCTCGCGCGACGCGCAAGATCGATTTGCCGTCCTGAGCCAGCAGCGTTGGACGCTGGCCAATGAACTAGGGCAATTCAACGAGGAGTTGATCCCCGTCGAAATTCCGCAGCGTAAGGGTGACCCGGTCATCGTCGATATGGATGAACATCCCAGGCCCGGCACGACCATCGAGGCGCTGGCCAAACTCCGACCAGCCTTTGCCAAAGATGACCTCGGAACAGTGACCGCAGGCAACTCCAGTGGCGTCAATGACGGCGCTTCGGCACTGGTCCTCATGGAAGCGGACCTGGCCCGTTCGCAGGGCCGCGACATTCTGGCGCTGGTTGGCTCGTCCGCCGCCGCTGGCGTAGACCCTGCCACGATGGGACTTGGCCCAGTACCAGCCACCCGCAAAGCCCTTGGACACGCCGGTTTGACCTGCGATGACATCGGACTCTTTGAACTCAACGAGGCCTTCGCAGCGCAATCAATTGCGTGCGTACGCGACCTGGACATCGATCTGGATCGCGTCAACGTCAAGGGGGGGGCCATCGCCATTGGCCACCCACTAGGCGCCAGCGGCGCTCGCTTAGCCACGACACTTGTTCATGAAATGAATCGTCGTGGAATTGACCGAGGTGTGGCTACACTCTGTGTTGGGGTCGGGCAAGGCCTCGCGACCATCTTCGAACTGCCTAGCTGAATCGTAGCCTGAAAGGAATGTGCCCCATGAGCGGCGCTGCCAACCCTGTATCACCTTCCGATGTCACCATCGATGAGGAACCAGACAAACTCGCTGAGTTTGAACAACGCATCGCCAACGGTGTGCTGATCGAGCCGGGGGATTGGATGCCCAAGGCCTATCGCTCCTTGCAACTTCGCATGGCCGAACACCATGCCAACAGCGAAATCATCGGCGCCCTGCCCGAAGGCGAATGGATCACGCGGGCACCTGGCATGAAACGAAAACTTGCGTTGACTGCCAAGGTTCAAGACGAAGTCGGACACGGACAGATGCTGTACTGCGTGTCGCAGGAACTGGGTAAGAGCCGCGACGATATGCTGCGTGACCTCATCACTGGCAAGACCAAATACCACAACTGCTTCAACTACCCGTGCCCCACATGGGCCGATATCGCCATGATTCAGTGGCTCATCGATGGTGCGGCCATCATGAATCAAAAAACACTGGCCGATGGTGCCTATGGGCCATATGTCCGCACCATGAACCGAATCAACATGGAAGAAGCCTTCCACTTCAAGAGTGGCGAAGACATGGTCCTCACGCTGCTCAGTGGAACCAAGACGCAGAAGGCGATGTCCCAAGAGGCCTTCGATCGCTGGTGGACCATCGCGCTGGCTTTCTTCGGTCCTGCCGACAAACCCAATGCCGAAAATCTCCCCGCTATGCGATGGCGAATGAAAGTGGAACGCAATGACTCGCTACGTCAACGCTTCGTCAATCGCTTTGCGCCAGCGGCGATGGACCTCGGACTGGTCATCAACGTCGTCACCAAGGACGAGCACGGGATGGTGACATCGACAACGCCGGACGAAAAACTCATACTCGACGAAGAAACTGGTCATTGGTCCTTCACCGAGCCGGACTGGGACGAGTTCTGGCGGGTCATCCGCGGCAACGGCCCGTGCAATGCAAGCCGACTCGCCCTGCGACGGTTCTCCTATGAACAGGGTGCGTGGGTCCGTCGAGCCATCGGAGGTGGTGCTACAGCAACGCCGCCGGCTGCATAACATGTCAAAGATCCGCCAGCACATCCCGACATGTCAGGGCGAACTCCCTGAACCAACACCTGATGCGGCACGCTGGGTGATCTATACCCGCAAGCGACCAGATGCCCCATTCAAATGGGCTGGCGGTCTCAACGCCGTGGACGAAGCCCTCGCCTTGCAGTACGCGCGAGAGCACTACGGGTTGGATGAAACATGCGACGCGATTCTGACGCACCTCGAATGCGACGCCACAGATGGAGTGTATGGTCTTGAGCCACTCGAACCGGGCACTGACATAGGTGATGACGGGCCACCTTGGCAGGTCTTGACGCTTCGAAAGCGTGGCGGCAATCTTCAAACCGCTGGCGTCGTCCATGCGCCCGACGCCGCAACTGCATTGGAACGAGCTCAAACCCAATTTGCCGATGGGCGCATCTGCAACATCCGGGTCGTTCCGCTGGACAAAGTGTTCATGACCGACGCCACCGACATGCCCATCTGGCGGCTGCACGACATGACCTACAAATTGGCTCGTGGCTACAGCAAGGAAGTCCGTGCCAAGTGGATTCGCATTCGCGATGAGCAGACCTACGAAGACTACCGACAAGGTGACATCACCACGCACTTCTGAGAATACTGACCATGACCATGCAAGATCTGTTGAACGATCCACTGGCGAATATCGTGCTGATGCACGCAGACGACAAATTGCTGCTCGGCCACATGCAGAGCGACTGGACGGGACTGGCGCCAATCCTTGAAGAGGACATCGCCGCGTCGGCGATGTCACAGGATGATCTCAGCCACGCGATGATCCTTATGGAATACCTCGGCCAGCAGCACGATCTGAGTGTTGACACAATTGCCTTTCGGCGAACTGCGAACGACTACCGATGCTGCGATCTGACAACTGTTCCCGACGAGTTCGACTGGGCAATGTCTCTCGTGCGCCGATGGCTCGTAGCGTCCTTTACCTCGCTGGGAATCGACCGACTTACCATCATTGAAGACGAAAACTTGGCATCACGCTGCAGACGCATTCAGGATGAGCAGGCCATTCAGTTGCAGCATCTCTCCGCTTGGATGATTCGGCTTGGACAGGGCAGTGATGAATCACGAATGCGTATGCAAACGGCGATAATTTCCTTGGCTTCCGAGGCAGGCATGATGTTCGAGCCTTCCGACGCCACGCTAACTGCTAACGAATCCTTCTGCTGTGGACGAGACGAGATGTTCCGTCAGTGGATCCACTGCATCACGCCGACCCTCCGCAAGGCTGGTTTGGATGCCGACATCCAACTTCCATCCAGCGACACCGTCGGCGGTCGCCGAGGTAACCACGCGTCACACTTCACCGAGCAACTCGCTGAGATGACCGAGGTAATCGGAACCGATGCCACCGCATCATGGTGACCCGTCAAGACATTCTGACAGTACTGGAACTCGTACCCGATCCGGAACTACCGGTGAGCATCGTCGAGTTGGGTCTGGTCGAAGATGTCCAATGCATTGACAACACCGCACACATCGTGCTGCTGCCGACCTGGTCAGGTTGCCCGGCGCTTCCGATGATCGAGGCGGACGTCCGCAATCGCGTATCGGCACTCGATGGTGTTGATGTGTGCGAGATCCAATGGCACTACGAACCAGCTTGGACGCCCGATCGGATTTCACCAGACGGACTGACCAAACTCAAACAGCACGGTGTGACAACGCCATCGGCCTGCTGCAACAACAGCAAGCAGTCGACAGTCACGCTCGCCACCTCGGTGCTGCCATGCCCCTACTGCGGCTCACGCGAAACACGACTCGACAGCCCCTATGGCCCAACCCGCTGCCGAGCCATCTACTTCTGCGATGGGTGCCGAAACCAATTCGAGCATATGAAGCCTCGGAGGGCGTAAGTTCGGCTCCCACAGCCTCTTCTGGTGGTTTTTGCCCTGCAACCTCCTTTCTGGAGCATAGTTGCGATCTTCAGGCACACACCTGAAGAGATAGCCACTAAGTGGGTATGCCCCCGGGCCCCCTATCGCCGGGATTCTTTCTATAGGAGCGCATTCATGTTCAAGATCAATTCAATCGCCATCCTGCCCTCTGCCATAACCGGCACCCTCCTACTTGCCAGCACTGCACTTGCCGATCCAGCAAGCGAGTTGCTTCGCATCGAACCAGGGACCGCGGTGTCTAGCGACGCTTTTGGGCAAAGCCTGGCCATTGGCGAAGAGTTTCTCGTTGTTGGCACTCCTGGCGATGATGATCTTGGTGGCGACACCGGCACCGTAACGGTGGTGTGGCCTGACCCCTCGACCGGTCTTCCTCTGTCCACCAGCGTGGTCAACGCAGGCGTCATCAATTCGGGCGCATACTTCGGTAATGTAGTCGCAGCCGATGGCAACACGTTTGCGGTCGCAGCACCACACGCTGAAAACGGCGCGCTCTCGCCCGTGGGAAAAGTCTTCGTCTACACCACCTCCATGGGAGTTGTGACCCTTCAAACGTCGTTTCAACCGGCGGGCCTCTCGCCCAGCGACCTGTTTGGATGGGACATCGATCTGGTCGGCGACACGCTTGTCGTCACAGCACCCGGCAGTGACGGTGGTGCTGGCAGCATATGGGTATTTGAGCGTACTGGAGGAGACTGGGATACGGGCATCGAACTGCCCTGCCCTCACTCCGAAGACGGCAATGCATTTGGCTGGTCGGTGGCGATCAACCACGACGACGAGTCGCAGATGGTTATCGGCGCGCCGTGGGACTACGACTCGGGAACCGATAGCGGACGCGTGTTCTACTTCGAAAAAGCTTCGACCATATGGCTCAATACAGCCGAGATCGATCAAACCGACCTAGGCGTCATGACATTTCATCTGGGCTGGGAAGTGGACTACGACGGCGAACACTTTGCCATCGGCGAGCCGGACAACCAACGCATCCATGTGATGGGTTGGACCGGAGCATTTCCGCTGTGGGATCTGGTCGACACGGTTTCCCCCATCTCCACTTCATCAACAAGCTACTTCGGTGAGAGTTTTGCCCTTGATGGCGAACTGCTCGCAGCTGGCGTCCGCCTCTCCGACCTCAATGGCGCACTCTCGGGTGCCGCCTACCTCTTCCGTCTGACCGGTCCGGGCCAGTGGGATCAACTCGTCGAATTGGAAGACTCGATCGGCGGCACCGGTTGGTACATGGGCAAGGGAATCGCCATGGTCGACGGAATACTCGCCATCGGATCCATCGGCGCTGAATCCAATGCCGTTCTCAACGCCGGCACCGTGCTTGGCTTTAACGTCGATAGCACGCCTGGTTGTCCTGCTGACACGGTCATGACCGGCACTGTCGATCTCGATGACATGATGGCTGTCATGGCCGCATGGGGGCCGTGCGGCATGATGGGCTGCAGCGAAGATCTCAATGAAGACGGTCTCGTCGACGTGCAGGATCTCCTTGGACTGCTGGCCGTGTGGGGCTCGTGCAGTTGAATGTTGCATCGCCACGCATGCCCCACCGGGCATCCGATTCTATCAACAGGTTTCGCTGCATCGCCGGTATCGGACCGCCTGAACGTAGGCGTTGAGATACCGGCGATGTGGGCCTGCTGACTGGGCTGGCAGCCTGAGGTGACTGCTTATGATTGGCTAGAGCGTCCGTTACAATGGGTCGTTCATGTCTGCCGCCGACGCCAACCCACCCACGCGATCAAACGCCGAGTCCACACCTGAATTACCACCATCAGGCAGTGTTAGCGGAGGATTCGATCCACGGTCCATCGATGCAGGACGCATCGAATGCCTGCAAGTGCTCGATGAACTTGGCAATGTAGATGCAGGATTGGACCCAGGCTATCCCGACGAGGAATTGCTGCGTGTGCATCGCGCCATGGTGTTGACTCGTGCCTTTGATGCGCGGATGTTTGCCATGCAACGCCAAGGACAAATAGGAACCTTCGCACCCAACCTGGGCCAGGAAGCCTGCATGATCGGTCAGGTTTGGCCGCTGGGCCAGGATGATTGGTTCTCTCCCTCCTATCGCTCACTCGGATCGCAGATCTGGCGCGGCTGGCCGATGGATCGACTGATGATGTTGTGGGCGGGCTACCACGATGGATTTCCGCCGCCCGAGGGCGTCAATGACCTGCCCTTCTCGATCGTCATCGGGTCACACGTACTCCCGGCAGCTGGCATCGCGATGGGCATGCGCCGCGCCAACGATCAACATTGCGTCGTCGTCAACTTTGGAGACGGCGCCTTTTCGCAAGGTGCGGTTGCCGAGGCGCTCAATTTCGCCGCCGTAGACAATGCACCAATTGTATTTGTCTGCGAGAACAACGGATGGGCGATCTCGACACCGATTGAGAAACAAGCCGGAACAGACGTGCTGGCCATGCGGGGACTGGGCTACGGCGTCCGTTCCCTCCGCGTCGATGGAAATGACATGCTCGCGATGATGCTCGCAATGGACGAAGCCTGTGCCCGTGCACGCAATGGTCAAGGCCCAACGCTCATCGAAGCCATCACGTTTCGAATGAGCCTGCACACCACGGCAGATGACTCGACCGTATATCGCGACGAGTCGCTAGTCGAGCCGTGGAAAAAACGCTGCCCCATCTTGCGATTCGAACTCTATCTCACTGGCAAAAACCTCCTGACCCCTCAACGAGCCGACGAGATTCGTAACGAATGTGAACAAGAAGTCCTCGACGCCAGGAGTCGCTTCCGAGAAGCGGCCAAGGCCGACCCAAGGGCAATCTTCGATCACCTCTACACCACCATCCCCAATGAACTCGAAGAGCAGCGACTGGCCTACCTTCGCCGACTTGATCGCAAAGGGGTGAAGTGATGGCCCAGTGCACCATGGTTGAGGCGCTCAATCTGGCGCTGGATGAAGCACTCTCGGGCGATGACCGTGTCTGTCTGATGGGGCAGGATATTGGCGTCAATGGCGGCGTCTTCCGCGTGACCAAAGGTCTACAAGACCGCTACGGAACTGACCGCGTTATGGATTCCCCGCTTGCTGAGTGCGGCATCATCGGTACCGCCGTGGGCATGGCGATCTATGGCATGAAGCCAGTCGCTGAGATTCAGTTCTCCGGGTTCACCATGCAGGCCTTCGATCAGATCGAACAAAACATGGCCAGACTCCGCAACCGAACACAAGGTCGCTTCCCAATCAGCATGGTGATGCGGACACCTTATGGCGGCGGCATTCGCGCCGTGGAACACCACAGTGAGTCACGGGAAGCCTACTGGGCGCACACGCCCGGTCTCAAAGTAGTCATCCCATCCGGGCCCCGAAATGCTCGAGCATTGCTCGCAGCGTCCATCAATGACCCCGATCCGGTGGTTTTCTATGAGCCCAAGTCCATCTACCGCGCGTTCCGCGAAGAGGTTCCGGAAGCACCCGAACAACTGCCTCTTGGCAAAGCACAGATCGTGCGAGAAGGTGCTGATCTAACGATCATCTCCTACGGTGCCATGATGCGACCAGCGATAGAGGCTGCCGAGGATCTCGTCGACGAACACGGCATCGATGTCGAACTCATCGATCTGCTGACGATCTCGCCGATGGATTCCGACACGTTGGAGCAGTCCGTCCGCAAGACCGGCCGATGCATCGTGGTGCACGAAGGACACCGAACGTGCGGCATTGGCGCCGAGGTCACGGCCAGACTCGCCGAGCGTGGGTCGTTCGAATACCTCGTGGCACCTCTTCGTCGCCTGACGGCCCCGGATATCCCCTTCCCGTCTTTCCAAGTGGAGCAGCACTTCCTGCCCGATCCGGACGACATCATTGAAATGGCTCGTGAACTGATGGATTGGAACTGAGCGATCATGACCGCCGCCTTCAAGAACGAGTTTCTCCTGCCCGATCTGGGTGAGGGTGTCCATGAGGGACGCATCGTCCGGGTGCACGTTGAAGAAGGGCAAACGGTTCGTGAAGATGAGCCGCTCATGGAAGTTGAAACCGACAAGGCCGCGGTGGAAATTCCATCTCCCGTCACTGGACTGGTGACCACGGTGCATGTCGCAGCAGGTCAACTGGTGCACGTCGGAAATGTCATGATCACCTTCGACGGAGACGGTGGTCAGGCCGCGGCAACCGACACTTCGCCTTCTACGCACAGGGTCGTTACTGAGCAACCCACACCCACATCGAATGAGATCCCTGCTCGGCGTAAGCCGGCGTCTCCTTCCGTTCGACGCATGGCCCGCGAACTTGGACTTGATTTAAGTCTGGTCGGTGGCTCTGGGCCAGGCGGACGCATTACTCGTGCCGATGTGGAACGCGCCTCGGCGGCACCTTCTTCTCCACCGCCGGAGATCACACCACCCCAACCCCACGCAACACAACTTCCTGTCCCAGCGGCGCCTGCAGCAAGCAGTACAACACCTGGAATCGAATTAGAAGGCCGCCGCGACCAAGATCAGTATGGAGACATCGTCCGGCAGGACCTTTCCCAAGCACGAAAGACCATCGCGCGAGTCATGCAGACATCGTGGCAGACCATTCCACACGTGACCGACTGCAACGACGCGGATATCACTGATTTGGAACAGATGCGTCGAGGATTCGTTGACCCGCAGAACTCAGAGCGAAAGATCACAACGCTGGCATTTGTCATTCGCGCAGTATGTCGCGCCCTACGACGCCACCCGATTCTCAACGCAACCATCGATTCTCCGCGTGACGAAGTCATCTACCGCCAGTACGTCAACATCGGCGTCGGCGTCGATACGCCACGAGGCCTCATCGCGCCAGTCATCCACAATGCACACCTGATGGGCGCTGGCGACATCGCTGACCATCTTGCAGTCATCATCCACAATGCACGATCTGGACAGTTTGGCGTCGATGACACCCGAGGGGCGACGTATGTAATTTCCAATGCTGGTGCCATGGGTCGCACGCGATACTCCACACCGATCATCATGCCCGGAACCGTGGCCTGCCTAGCCGTAGGCCGCGCTCGCAAGATGCCTTGGGTCGTGGATGATGAAATCGTTGCGCGACTCATCTTGCCTCTGAGCCACTCGATGGACCATCGCCTCGTCGATGGCGGACGAGAAATCCCCTTCATCGAGCACCTCATCGACGATCTCGAACATCCAATGCGATTTGCCCTGTAGCGTTTGGGCGACTTTCACCATAAAAACCCTGCAATTGCTGATCCCTGCTATCGTTGGGCATTCGGGATCAATACCCCCTCGAAAGGATTACAAATGAACCGACTGATCGCCCTTGCCGCCGGATTGGCCTGCGGCCTCTCCGCAACCACCGTGGCTCAAGATGCCAAAACGACCCTGACCATCGGCGACAAGGCCCCCGCCATCAAGGTCGCCAAATACTTCAATGGCACGCCTGTGAAGGACTTTCAACCAGGCAAGACTTATGTCATGGAATTCTGGGCAACATGGTGCGGTCCCTGCGTCGCGCAGATCCCACATCTGGCCAAGATGCAAAAGGACTACGGCAAGGACGGCGTCACCTTCATGAGTACCGCCGTCTGGCAGCGTGAGAAAACGCAAGAGGCTCGGGAAAAGAAGGTTGGTGATTTCGTCAAAGCCAAAGATGGCGCCATGGCCTACACCGTGGCCATCGACAATGAAAGATGGATGGCCGACAACTGGATGAAGGCTGCTGGCCAGAACAGTATTCCCGCAGCATTCCTCGTTGGCAAGACCGGCATGATTGAATGGATCGGGCACCCCGGCAGCCTCGACAGCGTCATGACGCAGTACGTCGCTGGTGAATGGGACGTCAACAAGGCCAAGGCCGAACTTGCCAAGGAGCAGGAGAAAGAACGCCTCTGGATGGAAGTCATGATGCCACTTCGCAAGTCCATGATGAGTGACGATCGCCAAGCCACGATCGCTGCCTTCAAGACCGCCAATGAGAAGATGCCCAATGACGAGAACATCATGAGCATGCAATTTCAGTTCATGCTGGAAGATGCTTCGACCTGCAAACAAGGCTACGCAATCGGCGAAAGAATCATGAAGGCCAACTGGGACAATGCCCAGACGCTCAACATGCTCGCATGGACCGTCGCCGACGACGGCGATGTTGCGGAGCGGAATCTGAGTTTCGCCATGAAGGCTGCCACCCGCGCCGTTGAATTGACCGACAACAAGGATGCCTCCGTGCTCGATACACTCGCTCGGATCTACTGGGAACAAGCCCAAGAGGCTCGCAATATGGCCGTCAAGCTCCAAGAGCAGGCCATCGCCACTGCCCAAGAAGGCCCCATGAAGGACTCCCTTGAGTCCACACTCGCCGGATACACCCAGACCGAGTGACCTACATACAACCCCGATCACAGGCCCCTATCCCACTCGGGACAGGGGCCTGTGTATTTGTAGCCTTGCCCGCCATAAGTCAGTGAGAAGGGATGGCAACCTGCACTTCCCACCACGCTCGCTACAGTGCTCCCATGGTTGTTGGAGAGTTCTCACAAGACGCTGATGTTGCGGTGATTGGTGCCGGCCCTGCCGGGTATGCCTGCGCCTTTGCCGCGGCCGACGCAGGACGTAACGTCACACTCATAGACCCCCACGCGACACCTGGGGGCCGCTGCCTAGCCGACGCGTGTATCCCTAGCAAAACGCTTCTGCATGCCGCAGCAGCGCGAATTGCAGCAACATCCGCGGGCCTGCTTGACGATCCGCCGGACCTTGACGCCACAGCACTCTCCAAGTGGATTCGCCGATGCGTCAACCGCTTGGGCAAGGGGCTTGCCGGTGGGGCCGATCAGCGAAAGATCACGCTGGTGCAGGGACACGCACGCTTTCTCAACGGTCGAGAATTGCAAGTTGCTGGTGATGAGGTCACGCGGCTGCGATTCAAACGAGCAGTCGTGTGCACTGGAAGTACCCGCGTAGAACACTCGGTGCTCGGTGATCTCCAAGACATTACAGGCCCTGAGGACTTGCTGGCCGATCCATCGTTGGCCGATGGTCGGGTCGCGGTCATCGGAAGCGATGTGGTGGCCATCGAAACCGCCACCATCGCCGCGGCACTTGGCGCCGAGGTCTGCTTGCATACAGATGGGCAGCCTGTCCTCCCGGATATTCCAGAACTCCTCACGGAAGCTCTCCTCAAAATATCTGGTCTACCGATCAACACAACACCACTTCAAACACGGCTCGAAGCAGATGTCATCATCGACGCAGCGAGCCGCACAGCAGCCATTGGCTCGCTGAACCTTGGGGAAACCGATGTGCAACTCCAGAACGGTTGGATTGCAGTCAATAACCAGATGCAGACAGACGCCACGCGGGTACTGGCGGCAGGTGATTGCGTGGGCCCCCCGCTCTGGGCTGGGGCAGCCTTGGCCCAAGGCTGCGTTGCTGCCGAAACAATCCTCGGGGGAAGCGGGTGCTGGGACCCCACGGGCATTTCCAATGTGATCTTTGGGCCCGTCGAACTGTGTTGGTGTGGGGATGCCACACAGCACGATGACATCGCCACGCATTCGATCCCATGGACCTACAGCGGACTTGCTGTCGCCATGGGCGCCCCCGACGGACTCACAGTCATTCGATGGGACCGCAGCAGCAGCACGATTCTTGGTGTTGGGGCCGTTGGTCGTGGTGCCGCCGAGTTTGCCACAGCTGCCACGATTGCTGTTGAAATGGGCGTGACCCTGCAGGACCTCGCCGACATGGTGCCCGCACACCCAACGCGTGGCGAGTTGATTCACAAAGCGGCCATACAGGCGATGCAACTGCCATGAATGAAACATCGTCTCGCCCACTGATCGGAACGTTTCTCGTGATGCTCTTTGTTCTGGAAGGCATCTTTATTGGCGGGATCTTTTTATTCCTCAACACGCAACCATGGATTGCGGGAGCATTCATCAGCATCGGCGCCCCCATCATGGTCGTTCTGGTAGTGACGCTGGCCCTCCACCTTCTCTGGAATCGACTCACCGCTCCCTTTCCCCCACAGGAAGTCCCGCACACCGCTGACCAACGGTCCTTCCAATCGTTCTCGTGGGGCTTTGTCAACATGGGCTTGAGCATCAACGCTGCAATCGATGATGAGTACCTGCACCTCGAACCGATTCTCATCTGGCGTGTGCTGGGCGCACACTCGACCAGTATTCCATTCACTGCCATGGTTCGCACCGAGCGTGGCCGCGGCGTGCGAATTGCGGGCCGCACGCTGATGGGGCCCACATGGTGCTTTACCAAGGTGGGTGACCACAATGTGTAGGGAAATCAGTCGCGGTTGGTCCGCTTTGTTTCATAGAGCACATCAGGCACTCGCTGAGCAAGACGAGCTTCATCGGCTTGGGGCAGCGGAGCAACCTCCTGCTCCGTAGCCAAGTGTCGCTGTGAGAGATGCTGATAGATCTCGGTGCCTCGAGTCTTCCAGCCAATCTCTTTGTCTGAGAGTCCCCTGATCTGCTGGGCCGGTGACCCCGCCCACAATGTGGATGGTGGAATGATGGTTCGTTCCTTCACAAAGGACAGCGCGCCCACGATGCTGTTCTCGCCAACCACTACGTCGTCCATAAGCACGGCATTCATTCCGATGAGCGCGTTGCGGCCCACCGTGCATCCGTGCAGGATCGCCCCATGGCCTACATGGCCGTTCTCTTCGACCACAACATCGTTGCCTGGAAAGCAATGCACCACGCATGTGTCTTGCACATTGCTGCCAGCCTTGAGCTCCAGCCGACCGATGTCTCCCCGCAGCACCGCTCCAGGACCTACCAAGCACTTTTCGCCAATGTGGACATCGCCGATGAGCACTGCGGTTGGATGCACAAAGGCCGCTGGATGCACGACCGGGGTAATGTCCTCGTAGGAATAGCAGGGCATCAGCCCACCGCCTCCTCCACGGCTACGGGTACGAATGTGCGACTGGCCACGAATCGAAAACGATCCGCCACAAAAGCCGTGTCGCACAGAGTCGCATTGCCCGCTGGATTAGCACCAGACACATGGAAGTCGCTAAATGCCGCTGATTGGTTCACCCAGATTTGGCCAGCAAGGTTGCAGGAGATCGCCACACCTGCATCTGTCAAGGCTTCGATTGCCTGCTCGATCACCGCGTCCTTGCAACTCCAGATCGCAGCGGTGAGACCTCCCTTGGCAAGGGCTGACTCGGCCGCCAAACGGATTGACTCTGTGGTATCGGCCGTTCGCACGATGTAGGCTATCGGGCCAAATGCTTCTTGCCGCCAACAATCTGTTTCGTGGGCATCGACCTGCACAATGAGCGGTGTTGCGGTCCGCGCCTTGGGAAAGCGTTCATTGTCAAAACTACTTGATGATCGAAGCACCGAGCCAGATTCGGCAGCGACATCTGTAATACGCGTGGCTGTCGCATCTGACTGTATGGCGCCCAGCACCTCCGATGCGCGGGCGGGGTCGGACACAAACCAATCAACGGCTTTGACAATGGCCCCTGCGATGTCGTCGAACGACATCGATCCTGCAGGCGTGTCGATGCCACCCTCTGGAATAAAGATGTTCTGAGGCGTTGTACACATCTGCCCGGAGAACAAGCACAGTGAGAATGCAATATTGCCCGTAACGCCCCGAATATCGTCGATACCATCGAGCACGATCGAGTTCACGCCAGCTTTCTCCGTATAGACCTGCGCTTGTGTGGCATGCGATTCGATCCAGTCGCCAAAGGCATTCCCCCCAGTGAAGTCAACGATGCGTACATCGGATCGAGTAACGAGATCCTTCCCAATGGGGTCCTCCACAGTGTCGCAAGCCATCGCTACGATATTGGGATCGAAGCCCGCTTCACGCAGCACGTCACGAGCCACTTCGACCGTAATAGCCAATGGTAAAACGGCGCCGGGATGTGGCTTGACGACTACAGCATTGCCGGTAGCCAAACTCGCAAAGAAACCCGGATAACCATTCCATGTTGGAAAGGTTGAGCACCCGATGTCAGCGGAAATCCCACGCGGCACGATGTGCCACGCCTTGTCGAGAGTCACCGTTTCGGTCTTTGAAACGCGTTTGGACCACGTCGCCGACGATGGGCACCGAGTCATTTCCTGCCAAGCGTAGGCCACGGCTTCAAGCCCACGATCTTGCGCGTGCGGTCCACCGGCTTGAAAGGCCATCATGAACCCCTGACCTGTTGTGTGCATCACCGCCAGGGCCATCTCAAAGGATTTTGCATTGAGTCGCTTGAGCATTTCCAAGCACACACCCGTGCGGGTCTCGATGGACGCTCGCTTCCAATCTGCCATGGCCAGTGACATAGCCGGCAGCAGAACCTCCAAATCAACACGGGGATACAAGATGCCCGTGTCGATTCCATATGGCGACTGCTCAGTATCAATCCACTGAGTAATGCCAGGCTGATCGAGTTCGAATCGGTTACCCAGACGCGACTTCCATGCCGCCATGCCGTCATCTCGGGCCGTCTCTCCATAGATTCGGCCACTGGGAGCTTCTGGGTAGGCGGACCAATGCGTACGGGTCTCGCTGGCGGAGATCGCTTCATCAAGCGTCTCGCGGTGTGTTGCAAACCAATCCTGTGGCACGTTGTGTTCTCCTTGAGAGCCCCCATTGTAGTTCAAGAGCGTACGCCCCTCCCCCGCCACCTGCGAGACCCGACTACAATCGACTCCGCCATCCACATCGGGGCGGCTCACACGCGATGGCAGCACTTTCAGGTCAATCCGGCACACTCCGCAAGGACATCTCGCTCTTTGGCGTTTACGCAATCGCGCTGGGCACGACGATCAGCAGCGGGTTCTTTCTGCTCCCGGGATTAGCCTTTGCCAAGGCGGGCCCAGCCATCATCGTCTCGTATCTGCTGGCCGCGATCGTCGTGCTTCCACCCCTGCTGTGTAAATCTGAACTGGCAACAGCCATGCCGCGAGCTGGCGGTATCTACTTCTATATCGACCGAGCCTTCGGCCCGCTGGCCGGAACGATTGCCGGACTGGGCACGTGGATATCACTAACGCTCAAGACATCCTTCGCGTTGGTGGGTTCGGGCTATTACATCGGACTGTTCATTCCGGATCCACCGGTGCTGTTGATTGGAATCGTCTTGGCCGTCGTGTTCGGCGGGCTCAATCTATTGGGCGCGGGCAAAACCACCAAAATTCAATCACTGCTTGTGGTGAGCATTCTAGTCATTCTCATCTGGTTTGTACTGGGTGGAATCACCGACATTCGCACGGAACACTTCGGTGACTTCTGGGGAAAGGGCAGTGACACAATCGTTTCGATGGTCGGCACGGTGCTGATCTCGTACATGGGTCTCACCAAGGTCGCGAGCATCGCCGAGGAAGTTCGCAACCCGGAACGCAACCTTCCACTGGGCATCCTGCTGGCGTTGGCTACGGCGGTGCTAGTGTACATGGCCGGTCTGGTCATCATGATCGGTGTCATTCCCGCCGATCAACTCGCCACGACCTACACGCCAGCGGCGTTGGCAGCAGAAATCTTTGCCGGACACACCGGCATGATCATCATTTCGATCGCCGCCATCGCGTCCTTTCTCTCCGTAGCCAACGCGGGCATCCTGAGCGCATCGCGGTATCCGCTGGCCATGGGCCGGGACCACATTTTCCCCAGCATCTTTCGGAAACTGGGGCGATTCGGCACGCCGATGCCAGCCATCGCCATCACGGTGGCGCTGATCGTGCTGGAGCTGGTGCTGCTGGACCCGCTGGTGATCGCCAAGTACGCCGGCACCATCAAGCTGCTGCTTTTTGCCGGCATCTCAGCCGCGATCATCGTGATGCGGGAGAGCCAATTAGCCAGTTACGACCCCGGCTTCAAGGTGCCGTTCTACCCATGGACGCCACTGCTGGGCATCACGCTGTGTGGTGCCGCCATGGTGCTGCTGGGTTGGATGCCCGTGCTCTTTGCTATTGCATTGATCGTGCTATCCATCGTGTGGTTCCGCTTCTACGCAGCCGGTCGAGTCGCACGGTACGGCGCCATCAATCATGTCTTTGCCCGTCTGGGCGAGAACCGATTCGACCCATTGGACATTGAACTTCGCGGAATCATCAAAGAAAAAGGCTTGCGCGCAGCGGATCCATTTGATCAAATCATCGCCCACGCTCGCTTCATCGAGGCCCAGCCAAGCGATAACTTCGCAATGCTGGTCGACCAGGCCGCAGCCATGCTGGCTGAGGAAACCGGTCGCAATCCCGAACACTTCTCCGTTGGATTCATGGAGGGTACGCGCGTGGGCGCCACTCCCGTCGCCGGAGGTGTCGCGCTGCCCCACATGCGGCTCGATGGTTTGGATCGACCTCACCTTGTGCTGATGCGATGCCGCCAAAAGTTGCAGATCGAACTGGGCAGTGGCGTCCCAGGCAGCCGATCCGTCATTGGAGTGCACGCCATCTTCTTCATGGCCAGTCCAGAGTCTGATCCAGCACAGCATCTTCGCCTGCTGGCCAGCCTCGCTGGCGCCGTCGAGCGTGATGGTTTTGTCGACCGATGGCTTGATGCCCAAGGGCCAACCGAAGTCAAGCGTGCCCTACTGCGTAGCGAATACAGCCTGACGCTCCGAATCGATCCCAATACATCGACCTGCGAGTGGGTCGACCGCACCATCGCCAAACTCGCCCTTCCAGACGGCATTCTCGTCGCCTTGGTGTATCGTGATGGCCACCGCCTAATCCCGACAGGACGGACCCGCCTAACCGCCGGCGACCGCGTCATTCTCATTGGCGAACCGGACGATATCGCCGATCTTCGCAGCGACCTGCAACTGGACGACCACGAGCGTCCTTCACCGGAGACCATGTCATGACCACCGACGCACCCAAATCCGCCACCGCCATCGATGACGCCGCTGCAAGCGTGCGACAACAGGGCACGTGGATCGTCATGCTCGACGGCATTCTCCTCATCCTGCTGGGTGTGTTTCTGGTCATTCCAAGCGAAACAGCACATGACCTGCTCATTCGTGGTCTGGGCGTCTTGTTGTGCGCCGCGGCCGTGGCCGTTGGCTTCCGGCTCTGGACGACATCCACGGATCGACGATTGGGACCCTTGGCTTGGCTGGCGTGTATCGCCCCGGCGGTCATCGGACTCATTCTCATCATCTGGCCCCAAGAGTCGCTCGAAGCCATCGCAGTGACCATCGGCGTAGTCGTCCTGTTTCGCGGTATCGTCGAAACCGCCATTGGTCTGGCGAACCGGCACCGCAAAGGTTGGGAACTGCAAGGCATCCGAGGCGTCGTCACGATCGCCATTGGCATCTTCTTTCTGGCATTCCGCAGTTGGGCGGCTTACCTGCTGCTGATCTTGCTGGGCATCGACCTCATTGCACGCGGTGCCACTGGCGTCACCACCGCCCGCGAACTCCGACGAGCTAGCAAGCACAGTTGAACGCTCAACGCACTCCTCCGGACTCCATCAAATCCGACAACTCGTCAGCCAGAGGCGATCCAAGCGTTTGCAGGTACTTCAACTGTTTTTGAGCTCCCTTTGATCGCTGGCGATTGAATAGCAACACACCGAGTTTAAATCTTGCTTGTGCATGATCCTGATCGATCTTGATGATCTGCCCCAGCGCCGCCTCCTGCTCGGCATTATCCATCATCTCCTCGGCAATTTTGGCCTTGAGTAACCAGGCTGACAATCGCCACGCGTCGCCCGTCGTCGCGATCTTGATGTGCTTGAAAGCATCGTCGAGCCGACTCTCCTTAAGGTGCAGACGCGCAATGCGTTCCCGTACCCGCGGGAAGTCGGGCTGACACTCCAATGCCCGCGTCCAGTCCTCCATCGCCTGGCCGGGGGAGTCCAGTTTCAATCTCGCCATGCCCTTGATCTCCTCTGCCCTTGCTTCATACTCGCCGAAGTAAACACAACGCCCAAGCGTGTCGACCGCCTCAAGGAACCGCCCTTCTGCATAGCAGGCTCGCGCCAGAAGAATGTAGATCTCCGGTTCGTTGTTGCGTTCCAACAACAGGGACTCGAGAACCTCCATCGCCTTGGCGCTGTTCCCGTGCTTCAGGCAGGCACGCGCATAATTCAAGATTGCGTTGTCGCCGGGTGGCGCATCTTCCAAGCAGACTTTCATACACTTGACGGCCTCGCCGGGCTGACCGGCCTCTACTAGGCAGATACCTAGGTTGTTTCGAATACTGACATGCGATGGGTCGATGTCCAAGCCTCTCTGATAGGCCTTCTGTGCCTCATCCAGGCCATGCAGGTGGCGCCAGGCGTTGCCCAAGTTGAACCAGCCGCCCACAGATTCGGGGCGCCTCTGCAGGTACGCTTCGAGCAACTCGATCGCCTCGCTGTTTCGG
>CAZGFN010000010.1:0-30207 GCA_964524945.1 uncultured Isosphaeraceae bacterium | reverse complement strand
TGGAACCAGGCTGCGACATCCTTCGATCCGGCCGGGCGGACCCGGTGATATTCTTGTTGTGAGTCGGGGAGCTCGCCAGTCAGATCATTGAGGCTGACCAATGCATCGACTCCATCATCCGGATCGATATGCGCATAGTCCAGAGCGGTTTCCTCATCCGGATTATGTTGGTTGTCCCAGAGCCTGTCTTTGCTGCTCATCAGTCACTTCCTGAAAAATTCAAAGACCAGAGTTCTGCCTGACACTAAATCACGGTGGCTTGGCGTTGTCTTGTCTTCATCAAGTTTCTTCATCAAGTTCTACACTTTCTATGCGTCAAACAAGGCCCCTTGCGCCCCTTGAATACCACAGAATCCTCCCAAAACTCACATTTGGTCCCTCTTCGCAGCCAAGACAAGGCCTCTTTGAAAGCACTGGCGGCCAGTTTTTCTTGTCTGAACGGATTCCGTCACATCCTGCCCGCCCCACCGCATAGTTGGTGGTGATGACCAGCCCCGATGCTGGCCACCATCGAAACAGAGGAGCCGTCCATGACCGACAGCACGCCCATCATCACCATCCCAGCAGACACCGTCCTTCACTGCATCTCGCCTGAACGACCCGCCCTGCCCGCCGACGCCCCCGAAGCCGTCGTCCATGTGATGAATCGCCTAGCCACCTGGGACCCAGCCACCGCCGACCACTGCGGTCGAGTTGGTGAACTGTGTGAGGCCTTTGGCCGCTTTCTGGGCCTCAACGAACACGAACTTGGCGTACTCACGCTCGCCGCCCATATCCACGACGCTGGCAAGTTGCAGGTCGATGCCGACATCCTGACCAAAGAGGGCAAGTTGACCGACGGTGAGTACGACACCATCAAGAATCACTCACTGTGGGGCGAAGAGATCCTGCGGGATGCCGGCCTCGACGAGGAAGTGCTCGACATCATCCGATCACACCACGAGCGATGGGACGGGCGGGGCTACCCCGACCAACTGTGCGGCTCTGAGATTCCCCTGGCCGCGAGAATCATCGCCGTCGTGGACACGCTCGACGCCATGTCGGCTCGCCGAAGTTATCACCGCCGCCGCACGAACTTCCTGGCACTGGCCGAGATTCGCCGGTGCGCTGGTTCGCAATTCGACCCCGATGTGGCCTCGGCCTTCATCGACTTCATGTGCCAGCGTCTGGCTGAAGACCGCCGCGTCGCCTGAATCAAATTGGTTTCTAGGCCGATGTACCATGGGGCCTCACTTGCCCCGGTAGCTCAGTTGGATAGAGCAGGGCTTTCCTAAAGCTCAGGTCGTAGGTTCAAATCCTGCCCGGGGTGCTTATGTACCGCACTGCAGACGACATCATTCAATCGTTGAATCTCCAGCCCCATCCAGAAGGCGGGTTCTATCGCGAGACGTGGCAAAGTGATGCCATTGTTGACGGACGCGCAATGGCCACGTCCATCATCTTTCTGCTTCCGAAAGGCATCACCAGCCGATGGCACCGCGTCGATGCCCAAGAAATGTGGATTCACCAAGCTGGCGCACCACTGCAACTACGCATTGCGCATGACACCGGGATTCAGACGCACGTATTGGACGCAACCAGTACACCACAGGTGATTGTGCCAGCCAATGCATGGCAAGATGCCCGATCCAGCGGCGACTGGACACTCGTCGCGTGCATCGTGTCACCTGGATTTCAGTTCGAAGGCTTTGAGATGGCTCCCGAAGGTTGGTCGCCCGACTCATCTGGCTGAATTCTGAAATATAGTGAACCTACCAAACAGTTCAGTAGTAGTGATCGCACTGGACTTTATCCTCTGCAAGGGTACAACTCGGCGCTCGCGCTACTCGCAGCCACCATCGGCGTACGCGGGAGCGCCATGGAGCCCCCCCATGCACATGACCATCATCCCCATGCTTCTGTTAGCTGCAACGCTTCCCTCGTGCGCCACTTCCCAGACAAACGCATCAAGCAACACGCCGACAGCCAACGTTGCGTTGGACTCGGACCCCGCACAGACTGCGGCGTCACAGGAAGATTCACGGCGAGTATCGGTTATCAAGCCTGGAACGACGGCACCGAACTTCATCGCCACCACCATCGATGGAAAGGTCGTGAACCTGCACGAACTCCGTGGAAAGGTCGTGGTGCTTGACTTTTGGGCGACATGGTGCGGGCCGTGCACGAGAGAAGTGCCCAAGATGAGCCAATTCTCCGCAAAAGCCAAAGCGGCCGAACTGCCCATCGAGGTACTGGCGATCGAGTGGGGTGACCATGGCGACCACCACTCCAATGACGACCGTGTTCAGAAGTGGGCACGGTCGCACGATGTACAACTCGACATCATTCGCGACAACCACGTTGCCAACATCAAGAAGGCCTTCGGTGTCACCGCCGTTCCAACCATCATTTTCATCGATCCCAACGGCGTCGTAGCTACGACCACGATGGGCATGGGTGGCCGATGGGAATCGTACTTGTGGGAACAAGCGCAGCACGCGATGCAACCGACCTCATCTGGCGATTCGGACGCCGATCAGTCGAGCAAGTAGCCCGCAGCGAGCGTCTGGAAGTCAGACACCTGCGCAGCCTGCCATGCGGCGTCGTAACCGAGTTCGCCTCCAAGTAGGCTCGCGACCTCCGGTGCGCATGTTGATGCCGCCTGGGCGTCGAGCAGCAACGCCCGCGTCCGCCGAGCAAGTACATCTTCGACGCTGCGGGCCATTTCATATCTCGCCGCATGCACGACCACCCCCCGCGGATACGGCAGCCGATCGTCAAGCAGCTCGTGGCCACCATCGACTTCATCGCACACGGCCATGACTTCACTGGAATCCGCCCCGTAGACTCGCAGCCAGTTTTCGCCGGGCATGTCCGGGTCATCGCGATCCAACCAACCGTGCAGGCGCAGTGACTCCGTGACGCACGGCTGCCGTTCAAGTCCCCCGACATCGATGGCATGGTCCATCACGTCAGCAGCCATGCGGCGATAGGTCGTCCACTTGCCACCGATGACCGATACCAATCCACCTCGCGACACCAGCACTTCGTGTTCGCGACTGATCTGCTTGGTCTCCTGCCCTTCGTGACGAACGAGCGGACGCAAACCCGCAAAGACGCTCAACACATCGCTCCGCTCAGGGTCGCGTGACAGGTATCGAGCGGCGTTTCGAAGAATGAACTCGACTTCTTCGTCGGTCGCGCGAGGTTCCAAAATGGGCTCGGGCGCCTGCTCATCGGTCGTGCCGACCAGGCACCGCTCGTGCCAAGGAATGACAAAGAGCACACGTCCATCGTCTGTGTGGGGCACCATGATTGCCGTGTCGCCTTGCAAGAACGATTTGTCCAGCACGAGGTGGACGCCACGACTCGGTTCAACTACGGAGAGTGCCTCAGGTTCATCCATGCGGCGGACAGTGTTGGAAAAAACACCCGTGGCATTGACAACAACCCGGCCATGCGCTTGGTAGGAGTCGCCGGACAGGGAATCTGTGAACTGTACGCCAGCGATGTGATCGTGCTCATTTCGCAAGAGACCCGTCACCGGCGTGTGATTCAATACGACGCCACCATGTGACATGGTCGTACGCGCCAGGGTCACGCACATGCGAGCGTCATCAAACTGACCATCGTGGTATTCCGTGCCGCCGTCGAGGCTGTGGGACTCAAGATTTGGGATGCGTTCGAGCGTTTCTTTGGCCGACAAGGACTTGGACTTGGCGAGATTCAGTCGCCCTGCGAGCAAATCGTAGAGTTTGAGACCAATGCCATAGAACGGCCCCTCCCACCACTTGTACCGCGGCACGATGAACGCAAGATTCGTCACCAGATGAGGCGCGTTGTCATACATGAGCCCCCGTTCATGCAGGGCCTCGCGGACCAGCGAGATATTGCCCTGCTGCAGATATCGAACGCCTCCATGGACAAGTTTGGTCGATCGGCTGCTCGTACCTTTGGCAAAGTCATGTTGTTCAAGCAGCAGCGTGCGATACCCTCGCGATGCAGCGTCAACGGCAGAGCCGAGGCCACTGGCTCCACCGCCGATGACAATCACATCAAAGTGACCGCCTGATGCCTGTGCGATGTGTTCAGTTCGCATTGCCATCATCCTCTCTCGCCCATCCTTTCACCCGATCAACAGCGCGGTCCCATGCTCGTAGCTTGGCATCGCGGTGCAACTGATCGATCTCTGGTTCAAAACGGCGATCTAACTGGCAATGTTCCGCAACATCATGTGGATCGGCAAAGGTCGAGGAGCCAATTCCAGCCATCGCCGCGGCGCCCCAAGCCGTCGTCTCGAGCATCCTGGGACGAAGCACTGAACGCCCTAGGACATCTGATTGAATCTGCATCAGCAGATCACTCGCGGCAGCACCTCCATCAACCCGAAGTTCGTGCATTGCAATGGACGCATTGTGTTCCATTGAGTGCAGCACATCTCCGACGCTCATAGCGATGCCTTCAAGTGTCGCCCGTGCGATATGCGCCGCAGTTGTGCCGCGTGTCATGCCCATGATTGCCGCGCGGCCCCATGCATCCCAGTGTGGTGCGCCAAGTCCAGCAAAGGCAGGAACCAAGATCACGCCATCGGTGCTGTCAACACTCGCGGCCAGGGCATTGACATCACTGGCCGTATTGATGATGCCAAGACCGTCCCGCAACCACTGAATGGACGCACCGCCCATGAAGACACTTCCTTCAAGCGCATAGGTCCTCGAGCCATCGGGAAGCATCCACCCGATAGTCGTCAGCAATCCGCTGTCACTGATGACAGCCTCGCTGCCAGTATTCATGAGCAAGAAGCAACCGGTGCCGTAGGTGATCTTGGCGTCCCCCACTTCAAAGCAACCTTGTCCAAACAAGGCCGACTGCTGATCGCCGATCAGCCCATTGATTTCCAGACCATCGAATCCTTTAATGGCTCCAAAGCGACCAGCGCATGGAACAATGTCCGGAAGCATGGATTCGGGAATCTCAAACAAACGCATCAGGTCATCGTCCCATTGGCCCGTGCGAATATCGCAGAGCATGGTTCGAGCGGCATTACTGGCGTCTGTGGCGTGGGTACCGCCATCAGTTAGGCACCACAGAAGCCAGCACTCGACGGTGCCAAAGGCCAAATGGCCCTCTTGGGCCGCTGCCCGGGCTCCTGAAACATTGTCCAGCAGCCACCTCAGTTTGCTGGCTGAGAAATAGGGGTCGGGGACCAGGCCCGTTCGAGTTCGAATCAGGTCAACCACGGCGGCATCGGAGGCCAAAGACTCCATCCACTCGCTCGTTCGCCGGTCCTGCCACACAATGGCGTTGTGAATTGGCATTCCAGTACGGCGATCCCAGACAACAACGGTCTCTCGCTGATTGGTGATGCCAACGCCCAACACATCCTCGTTGGGGCCAAGATCAGCCAGCACGACCCGCATCGTTTCGAGTTGCTTATCGCGAATCTCAATAGCGTCATGTTCCACCCACCCAGCCTGCGGGTAGTGCTGTTGGAACTCCTGCTGCGACACCGACTTGATGCAGCCACAAAGATCAAAGGCCACCGTTCGGCAACTACTTGTGCCCTCGTCCAAAGCCAACAACATCGCCATTTTTCAGTGCCTCCAACAATGCAAAGTCCACGGTAACAGGCACAAGCAACACATTGCACGACTCCCTAGGTGGCTGGTACACCGGTTGTCCACGGTCAAAGGAAATAAGAAATTAGCCACAAGTCGCGTGGCTGAAACTTCTTGGCATCAATGATGATGACCTGCAGTTTCGTCTGGGTTTCTTGAGCCGTGCCGGCAACCCTTTTATGAGCAAGGTGTTGCCGCAGTTCGCAGCCCAGTGTGAACCGACTGTGGAAGAGGTGTGGAGATTGAAACCACCAAACGCTCCAACAAATACTCGATTATTTTCAAGGTCAGAGGTAGGAGGGATCCGATAAACAAAGCGGTGGGACTCTTTCCATCCTTCCGGATCCAGACTTCCTTCTCTTCTCTTCCGTCACCTCCAGGCTTCACGGCCTGGAGGTGATTTCTTTTATCCCCGCTGGGCTGCGATGTACTGCTGCTGTTGCTGCTGGTCCCAGCCATTCCATCGCTGAGCACACCCTTGGCAACAGAATCCAACCGTCCGCCCATCATCAAGTGTGGCCACTGGAGCACCGACGCCAACAGGCTGGCCCGTGAAGGGGCAGTTTGAATTGATCATTCCTGCCGATGGCGGCGGCGTGGCGTCACCTCGCGTGGGGACCTGGCAGCCAACGAGTGAAGCAACAATAAGACAACCGAAAAGTGTTGTACATTTCATGGAAAGACCTCTCCTGTATTTGCCCCCCCGCCAATCCTTAGCACGAGACGTTGCATGGTACCCGCTTACACGGTCAATCGCCCGTGTCGGAAATCTTGGCAACGTTCACGGCAATGGCCTGAATCGCGTGAAGTGTTGCGCCGATGGCGGACATGCACAGTCCAGCGATCAACCACCCGATGCCATTCATCAGGCGAATGAGTCCAGACATCTCAGCAACGGCATCGTCTACGTATACCCACTCCTCAAGAGCGCCCCAGACAGCCATGAACGTCCCGATAATCACTACTACGATCCCCACAGCGGTCAGAATCTGCGCAAACACCGACATCGATGCGGTCCTCTTCTCAACTGCACTGGCTGAAAAATTCATAGGTCAATTCCTTTCTGATCCTCGATCGGATCAAAGCACCACAAGTACGTCAATGACTGGCGGGCATGCTATATCGCAAAACGTCTTCTGGTAGCTACGCGGAATCGGCATGGACGCGATGAATACACAACCCCACCTTGCGCCCTCTCTGGATATATGAACCCACCCAACTAAAATCTGTGTGGGGAGTCCTGAATCGGACTCATGATCGAACACGCCGTGTCACGGAGCAATCGGTACGGCATTGCCATTGATTGTCAGGTTCTCAGGAACGTCCACAGGGCCAGTTGCAATGAAGCCGATTGTCACGCTCGTGCCCGAACAGATTCGGAAGTTCCAATCCTCGTTGATGATTCGGACACGCTGGCCGTCTTGCGATACCAATATGCCGTTCCATACCTGATCGACCGTGAAGCCAACATCAAAGAGTAACTCCCAGCCGACAACGCACTGCGGTTCATCGTTGTAGATGGTCAGTGCACCTTGGAAACCACCGTCCCAACTGTCTGTGACATCAAAGGAGAAACTCAGTCCATCAAACTGACACTCATCAAGTACGCCATTCCCATCGGCATCTCCTGTCACCAGATCGCAGACATCGGGCACGAGGTTCAAATTGCAATCCTCATGTGTTCCGCTGATGAGATCACAGATATCTGGCACGCCGTTCCCATCGCAGTCAGAGGTGCTTTGGCACGAATCTGGAATGCCATCGGCATCGCAGTCCAGCGCGCCCTGCTTGATTTCAACAGAGTCAGGTGTGCCGTCAAGATCACAATCCGGGCCGCACGTACCCCAACGCGATAGAAAGAATGTCAAGTCGGACACATCGACAACCCCATCTTCAACGATGTCATACAACTCGTCGGTTGACCCCCATGCAGCGATCATCGCCAGCAGGTCCAACGCAGTGACGGCAAAGTCGCCATCGAAGTCGGCGACACATTGTGTTGGATCAACCGATTGGCCAAAGTCCACATCAGCGACGGCATAGAACCCTTCTCCGACCGGATCGAGCCGTTGCCAAATCACATAAAGCACCTGTTGGCCGGTGCGGTGGGGAAGAATGGCATTAAAGCGATACTCCGCGCCATCTAGACTCACTGGCCCAATAGGAATCTCTTCCATGTGTGCCCAGTCCAGGGGCATGGCTGGATTCCAATCTTGAGTCGTCATCCATAGTCGGTGCACACTTGGATCGTGTGGTGTCGTGGCATACCAGACAAACTCAAAGGCCCCCGACTCGATATCGGTTGCGGGCCAATCGGTACGGACCTGATCAAAGCCGACAAACTTCTCATTGCCCGCACTGGCAAGCTGACCATCGGGGATGGCGACCGAGTAGTCGATCACCCGCTGTTCATCATTGGTGCCGGGCTGAAAGTTGACCAGTTCATTCCAGTCATACAGAGGTTGGGTACCGCCGATGGCCACCGCATCAGCCACGGCATCGGATATCGGGCTTTCTGGCCCTTCATTGAAGGCGCTGTAGATTCGCGATGGTGGCGTCGCCAGCGATCCGTGCCCTAGCGCAACGCCAGAACCAGCCAACATCGTCACTAGCCCCAGTACACCACGCACACGACACAATCGAGTCACCATTATGGACCTCCTGCCTGAATTCGCCCATAAGCCACATGGGTCCACATAAAACTCCAGCGGCCAACACAAGCCCACAGTTCCAAGTCAAGGTCTACGTTTGTTCCAAGGTTCAGGTCGTGGAGCATGCCAAAAAAACAAAAAATCCCCTTCTCGCACCCATAGAGTCGATTCCAACCGTTTCAATCGGGGACGCTCGCCAATCAACAGAGTGGCGGCATCACCGTCGCTCTGTTGATTGGTATCCAGTAAACGTGTTTGTCTATTCGGTGGGTTGGCAGAGGGAGTCTTTGAAGTGACTAGGACGCTGCTGTTCACACGTTGAAGAGAAAGTGCACAACATCGCCATCCTGCATGCTGTACGCCTTGCCTTCGCTGCGAAGTCGGCCCGCTTCCTTGATGGCTTTTTCACTGCCCAATTCAAAGAGGTCATCACAGTGATAACACTCGGCCCTGATGAACCCGCGTTGAATGTCGCTGTGAATGACGCCCGCAGCCTCGGGTGCTGGCGCCCCCTGTGGAATGGACCAAGCTCGGACTTCCTTATCGCCAGCGGTATAGAACGTCGACAGGCCAAGCAGATCGTTGATCGCAGCGGCCAGGACACCAATGGCCGGCCGCTCGATGCCCATAGACGCCAACATGTCCGCACGATCAGACTCATCCAGTTCAGAAATCTCGGACTCGACCATCGCGCACACCGTCACCGCCGTGCCACCCTGAGCCGCCTCGTGTACTTCGCGAGAAGCTTGCGACTGGCCAGACACATCATCTTCGCCAACATTGGCGATCAGCATCATCGGCTTGGCAGTCATGAATCCATACGACTTCAGAACGCCCAATTCGGTTGCATCCCACTGACCCTCGCGCACCGGCTGCTCCTGACCAAGCAATTCATCGGCTTTCTCCAGCACAGCCAGACGCAACTTCGCATCGGCGTCTCCGCTGCGAGCAGCACGCCGGGCCTTGTCAACGGCGCCTTCAACCACGACCAAGTCGGCCAGAATCAACTCGGCTCGCATTGCTTCCACTTCCGAAACTCCGCCGCTGCCATCCCAACAATTCACGACATGCCCAAGGGCATCAACCGTTCGGATGTGCGCCAGCACCTGATTGAGATTCGATGCATCCCCTCCAGATGGCACACCGGGAATGTCCACGATTTGCACTGTGGCAGGAATTAGTTTCTCTGGAGGAATGAATTCGGAAATTCGATCAAGCCTCGCGTCTGGCATTTTTGCGATACCGACATTGGGTTTCATCGACCCAACTTGTACCGGAACTGCGTGCGCCGTGAGCGCTTGAAAGAGCGTGGTCTTGCCCACGCCCTGCATGCCGATCAATCCACATTCCATGTCGTCAGATCTCCTACGGGGAAACGGCGCATGGTAGCCCCCTGCCACTGATCGTTCAGGTTTTGGAAGTCCTCGGACAACGGCCCATCTGCCACGTTGCCCACAGACCGATCAACAGTCCCACCACGAAGATGACCAACACCACCTGCATGATGAGGAGAGATCGGCTTCCAATGGCGGGAAATATCGCACCTGGGACGATCTAAAACATGGCTGCCACAGGAGGCCTGCAGCGTTGCCCACACCAATGGCCGCACCAACATTCGCTGGCTCAACTGCATCGCAGGCGATGGAAAACGTCAGAACACACGTGCCAATCCCCAAGCCCAGTGCCAACATGAACGTGCCCGTGAGCACTTAGGAGGCATATGAAAATTCTTTAGTGTGTCTGCTCAGTCTGACACGAAACCTCTTTGCGCATTGCGGCGGTCCAACCTCTATATCCGCCCGCAAGATTGATCACACTTCGCCCCGCCCGAGCCAACATGCTGCATGCGGCACTGCTTCGGCTGCCACCTTCGCAATAAACGATGAGGGGTTCACCAACGGGCATTTCGTCGAAATGGGCACACAGCCGTGTATGAGGAATGTTGGCAGCCCCTTCAATAGCACCGTGAGCAACCTCCGCGGCCGTGCGGACATCGAGCAGTGCAGCCCCAGCATTAAGCATGGCAGGCAAGTCACTTGGAGCAATCTCGTCAATCGTCTCTCCTCCACCGATCGATTCAAGTGCCACCGCGAGTGTCGAGGGGCTGGTCCAACCCACCACACGATCCAAACCGATCCGTATGCATCGGCGGACAGTTTCATCGAGTTCATCACGCTCAACCACAAGCACAATGTCCTCTTCTGGGGTCACAAAGGATCCAACACATGAAAGGAACCCCACTCCAGGCAGCGGGCAGAGGCTTCCATAAACATGCCCCGCTCGGAATTCTGACCATGGTCTGGTATCCACTAGAGCACACTGTTTCGCGTCAATGGATGCCACTTGCTCTGAAGTGAGTTGCTCGGGATGCGGTAGCCGGCTCAATACCTCTACACCGTCACGATTCAACTGCTTCATGCGGGCAAAGTAATACGGAGGGGCAGGTTGATCGGCAAGAACATAGCGAACGAATGCGTCGGGATCGCCAGTCAATTGAAGTGCCGGATTGAATCGTCGCTCGTACCCGACCGTGCTCTGAGGAACAGCACCGAGCGACTTACCACAGGCGCTCCCACTTCCGTGGGCAGGCCACACCTGTAAGTGTTCTGGGAATTCGAGGAATGACGTAGCTGAGTTGCACAGATCGTGGGCGCTTGGCTCCTTGGTATTGGCCAATCCCGCGGCTGTCTCAAGCAAGTCTGGTCGCCCTAAATCACCAACAAAGACAAAGTCACCGGTAATGATGCCCATCGGTTCAGTCGCGCCGCCGCCGAGATCCGTCACCTCAAAGGACACGTGTTCCGGCGTATGTCCTGGCGTATGAAGGGCCTTGAACTGAATATTGCCAACGCGGAACAGGTCGCCATCCCTAAGCAGTTGGTGGTTGTACTCGCCCCCGCCGACGCGGTCCTCAAGCCAACCGTAGGACCAGTCCGGGCCACCCTCGCCGGAGAGATAGACCTTGGCGTCTATCTCCTCAGCAAGCTGCCGACTGCCGGACAAGAAGTCGGCATGTATATGGGTTTCAGTTACTGCAACGATGCGAAGGCCATGATCTGCAGCCAGTCGAATGTAGCGATCAATGTCTCGCTCGGGGTCGATCACAATGGCTTCGCCGGTGGCTTGGCACCCAATCAAATAGGCGGCCTGAGCCAAGGAATCGTCATATACCAGACGTAGCAGCATGAACTACCTCCAAAGGGTCTATTGTCAGGGCCCGCCCCATTCTGACAGTCATGGTCATACTGCCTGCGTTGGCTGATCGAGGGGCGTCATGAGCCTTGAGCGTTTTACATTCCGTCGCAAGAATTCATCAATTGCATCCTACACCCGGCGTCCGGATCAGACGAGATCCCCGGTAGCATAAATTGGCCATGTCACCCCCTCGTCATTCATCAGAGACGCCGCCTGACCCCAAGCCGGGTGATGATCCTGCCGATGCGGTCCGTGTCTTGACCGAACAGCACGGAGGCATGCGGTATGGGCTGAAACGGCGGTTCTGTAACAACGACGATAAAGCCCCGAATCTGGTTCAAGAGAGGATGCTGCAGGCTTTTCAAAACTGGATAGTCTTCCAAGGCGGCAATCTGCCAAGATCTTCTGCACGCCAAACAAGAGGCATGGGCCTCGGTGTTGCCTTTGCGTTACCACCGGGTGTCATGACCGATCGCTGCTGCGGCGCCTTGGATTCTCTCGATGACGCCCAGCACATGTGTTCTGGAATGGACGGAACTCCGATGCATGATGGCTGGTTCAATCAGTTATTGAGTGTGCTCCCATGAGGTTGCGAACGATCCTCATTACTGTCTTGATGATCCAACTGCTGCTTGTCGGTGTACTCCTAGCACTGGCTGCCTTGATGCACATCAATCAAATACGGGTCGAAGACGCTGAAGAGCGAAGAATCCACTCCTACTTGCTGGCCGATGAACTGCGACAATCGTCCGATGACCTCACCCGATTTGCACGCTCATATGTGGTGACCGGCGAGCCCCGGTATGAGCAGTACTTTCTGGAAATTCTCGCCATCCGCAATGGCGACATCCCCAGGCCCGAGGGGTATGAGGGTGTCTACTGGGACTTGGTCGTAGCCAACCAGAATGCCTCAGTCCCCATGGGGCCAGCGGCCTCTCTGCGAAGCCGAATGCTCGAAGCGGGTTTCACCAACGACGAGTTCGACATGCTCAGCGAGTCGCAGAATCGCTCGGACGCGTTGGTGCGTCTCGAAGACGTCGCCATGAATGCGGTCAAGGGACGCTTCGACGATGGCACCGGGACCTTCACTCGCGAGGGGCCCCCTGATCGCGATTGGGCCATGGAATTGGTTCATGGAAATGAGTACCACCAAGCCAAGGCAGCCATCATGAAGCCTCTGGGCATCTTCATGGACATGATTGATCGTCGCACGCTCACCGAAATCAACAACCTCAACGTGCAGGAGGCCATCTTGCACTGGAGCGACTCGGCGACCGCGATATTGCTTCTGTTGACGACCATTATCTCGGTGTGGATCATCGCAGTCCGCGTATTGAGGCCCGTTGAGCACCTCGCTGGCACAGCCCACCGCGTCTCGCAAGGCGATCTCACCGCCCGCGCGGAGTTGACCGGCGGCAATGAGATCGTGGCGTTTGGGCGCACATTCGACATGATGGTGACGTCTGTACAAGAAAAAGTCAGTGAAATCGAGAAGGCACGCGCCAATGCTTTGGAGCAAGCATCCATCCTTGAGCACGAGCGCGCGCGGAGTGAAAAACTTCTACTCAACGTGTTGCCCGCTGCAATCGCCGACCGGCTCAAGGATGGCGAAGACAGCATCGCTGAGTCCTACCCTGAAGTATCGGTGCTGTTTGCTGACATCGTCGGGTTCACCGAAATGAGCGAACGCATCGGCGCCAAACAGGTTGTTGACATGCTCAATGAAGTGTTTGGAATTCTCGACGAGTTGGCATTGTCGCACGGAATCGAGAAGATCAAAACGATCGGCGATTGTTACATGGTGGTTGCTGGTGTTCCGGACCGAAGCCCGACACACGCCCAGCAGATCGCCGAATTTGCATTGGACATGAAGCATGCGATCGAGGAGTACGCTCAGCGGTCCGGTCGCGACTTCGCAATGCGAACCGGCGTTCACACTGGCACCGTCGTGGCAGGCATCGTCGGTACCAGCAAGTTCGCATACGACCTGTGGGGTGATGTTGTCAACATCGCCAGCCGCATGGAGTCTTCCAGCGAACCGGGGCACATTCAGGTCAGTGATGCAGTCAAAATCCGCTTGCAGGATGACTATGTCTTTCAGGCACGCGGAGATGTGGAGATCAAGGGCAAGGGCAAGATGCACACTTGGTACTTGACTGAGCGTCGGGGAAACGTGTGACTACTGACTCGAGGCCCCACTTGCTCGACGAAGCGTCAGCATTGCCACAATTTCCTCGGCGTACCCATTGAACAGTTTGGTGGCATTGGCCAATACATCTGACCGGGCAACATTGGCGTCGGCCTCAGCCAGTGCCGTGCACAACGCAGCGGCATAACTACACGCCTTGTCCTGAGACAACAACAACTGCAACTCAAATGAATCCCCTGCCAGCAACAAGGCCGCTGCAGTGCTGTTAGACAGGGCATTGCGGGTGCTCTGTTCGATCAATGGCAAGCCGTTGCCAGAGATAGTGATGGGTGGCTGCTTGGCCACCAAGGCGATGAGTGCAGTGCGTGTGGATGCGGCGGTATCGGAGATCCGAGTCAGAAGTGATTGAACCTTCTTGTCCCCGTGCTTGATGCTAAATAACAGCGTCACCTGCGATTCGTTTTGCAGCAGCTCCGTCAGGAGCGTATAGCCGTGGTCAAGGGTGGCCGCGGCTGCCTCTGGCTTCGTGCTGTCAAGAGGACCCTTCAGCACTGGCGCGCAACTGGCAATCAGCGACATCATGCACGCAAAGCAGGGCAAAAGAGTCTTCAAGGACATAATTGAAGCCTAACAGGTGCAGCGTTTTGGCCACACCTTCAGGAATCGGGCAATTTCAGCGCTAGGGTGAAGCAAACACACACAGGAACTGCGCCATGATTCCCCCAACCATTCCAGACTCATTCGACGATCAATCATTCATCAGTTGGCTTCAACAAGCTCGTGCATGGAATCCCACCGACTCGCCTACATGGATTGCCTTCCTTCGAAGTGAAGGCCTCAATATTCCCGACTCATCGCGTGTTGCCGAGGATGACATTGGCCGCTACCTCCGTCGGTTGATTCTGGCATTGGCAGAACGAGGTCTGTACTTGGTTCACACGGATCACCTCACCGATCGCGAGCTATACGAGTACTTGATTAATGCCGCGCTGGCAACACCACGCCCACCCCGCTCGGACGGACAGGTGGAACTCATCGACTTATGCCCCCCCTATGGCGAAGGTCTCGAGCGGATACTCGCAAGCTACGCCTCCGACGAGTTACGGCAAACCCTGCAAAACCGACACATCCCCCTGCCACCACGGGTGGAACTTGCGGCCGACCGGGATCACTCCCTTCCTCATCCCCCCGAACTGAAACCCCACAACGGGCCTCCAGTTGCATGAATGCGCAATTATTGCCTGCTTGCTCGGAAGGAGTGTTCCCAACGGTCTTTTCATGCCGACGTCGAGCGTCGAGCCAACATGTAACAACCGGATATGGCACCACCACATCCCTCTCTTCAGGACGAGGCGTCCATCGTGCATAGATCCCAGTATGTCATCGCGCTTCTCTGCCTAACACCGCCCATTGCCACAGCAGACGTGCTCATCGATCAAATCGGTCCGAATGACGGCAGTGCGCTCGCTGGCGACACCTATGGCAGCCAGTCTTTTCTACCCGTGTCTGAGTTGACCGCGGATTTGGCAGCAATCGAGAACATGACACTGTTGGACAAGAGCCACCTAGACGCTGTGGAGTTTGTCCTTGATGGCTGGTATCGCTTCGACGGCCCAGAGCATATTGTGTCTTGGGAAGTCAACATCTACAGCGATTTTGAAGCCGCGACTACCAATTTGGTTGGCGACATCCTCTCGCACACAGCAGTGCCTGCCTTTGATCTAGAGTGGACTGGTGACGGGTGGTTGGTCCGCCTTCCTATTGATGTACTGCTGTCGTCCGGCGAATACTTCTTTGGAGTGTTGATGACGAACCCATATCCGGACAATGGCTGGGCTGGGGTCGCCACAAGTACGCTGGGCGACGCATCAGCCTGGCAAGTCGCTCCGGAGGGTGAAGGCATCTACGTCTTTGCACCATCAATCGAGACCTCCGACAATCTTGCCTACCGGGTGCTGGGCACTCAGGTACCCACGCCAGCGACACTGGCTGTACTTTTAGTGGCCAATTTTCGATCGCGACGTCGACGCTGAACATGTCGGTCGCCGACATGCCACAATGTGTGCAATGGCCCGCCGCAACAACAACCCAGTCACCCAAGCCGCCTCGGAGAGTCCCGCTCAAGCCGAAGCCATCCTTCGTAAACACCTGCGATCCCGCCCGAAGGATCAAGCGGCCCTTGAAGCATTGGCCGATGTGCTGGCGTTGCAGGGTCGACTGTCTGAAATTGCCACCGCTTTGATTGACGCCGCGAAGTCCCCACGCGCCTCGGCCGCTGTGATCGGATACTCCTGTGACGTTGCCAATGCGGCCGGTGCGCCTCTGGGCGCACTGCGACTTGCGAAACATGGAACTTCACTCCACCCAGATAGTATCCCGTTATGGCGTCATCGCGGCAAAGCAGAAATGGCAACCGCCGATGCTCCAAGTGCAGCGGCGTCATTTGAACGTGCCCATGCGCTTGCACCAGATGACACAGACATTCTTGCGTTGCTCTCGGATGCCGATCTATCACGCGGCGCCTTTCCAGTGCCGGACAAGTACGCCAAGATGCTCTTGGAACTCGAGCCGGACAACGCTGTACACCATGTCCGACTTGGCACCGCACACCGATTCAATGACCGCCTCGATGATGCAGAGGCATGCTTTCGGCGTGCCATTGAGCTCGATGCCAACTTACAAACTGCCTACGCAGGTCTGTCTGAAACGCTTGAGTCAAAGGGGGACAGTGAAAGTGCTGCGGCACAGCTTGCGCCCCTGATTGCCGGTGGAAAACCCTCATTTACAGTCGTGTCCGCATGGGCCCGTGTGCAACAACAACTCGGCGATCTTCCAGGGGCCATCGGTGTGATGGAACAGTATCTGGCCTCGGGACGCGGAACGCTCACACACAAGAGCAATGTGTTGATGCGACTTGGTCGTGCCTACGAAAAGTCTGGCAGATATTCAGATGCTTTCCGCTGTTGGACGCAGGGAAACAAAGCCCACAACGGTCGATGGGATCCTGACGCGCGGCAAGTCTTTGTCGACCGCATGATCAACACTTTGTCAAAGAAGCAGCTTCCAAGCCTTCCTCGCGCAGCAGCGGCACCCTTCACTCCAATTTTGGTCGTTGGTATGTATCGCAGCGGCACTACGCTGACAGAACAGATCCTCTCAAGCCACCCAATGATTGCGCCAGTAGGAGAGAGCCCCGCCTTACCCCACGCCATCAAAGCATTGGCAGAGGCCGCAGGACCCATGGAGCGGTTTCCTGGCACGCTTGCCGATGTCACACCAGAAATGGTTGCAATGGCGCGTGACATCTACGTCGACGAAGTGCGGGCGCAAGTCGGAGAGTCGCCACTGATCGTCGACAAACTACCAATGAACTACTTGAACGTCGGAATCGCCTCGCTCCTACTTCCAAACGCCCGAGTACTTCACTTGATGCGCGATCCCATGGACACCGCTGTGTCCTGCTTCAGCCAGTCCTTCGCATCACGCATGGCGTTCACGGCGGATCTAGAACATCTTGGCCGCGCCATCGTTCAGGAACGGCGCATCATGTCGCACTGGCATGAAGTATGTGATCTCCCGATGTTGGATGTCCAGTACGAACTGCTTGTATCCAACCCCAAGGAAGTCCTTGGTGATGTTCTCGAGTTCTTGGGAATACCATGGGACGACGCCGTACTACGATTTCACGAGTCAAAGCGGGTCGCCGCCACACCAAGTATGGATCAAGTACGCAAGCCCATCAACACATCGGCGATTGGACGAGCAAAGCGGTTTGGCGAATTACTTGATCCGCTCCGCAGGGCACTTGGAGACGTGGTCTGACGTCAATTCGACGATCGCCGCCACCACTGCAGAGCCACGGGAACAACCAACAGCGACGACACCAAGAACGCCAGACATCCAATCGCCATAAGTCCGCCAAGGCTTGCAAGGCCTCGATGCGAAGCGAGCAACAAACTTCCAAATCCAACCATGGTGGTGAGCCCAGTGAGCAGCACTGCGCGGCGCGTCGAACCGTCCGTCTCTCCATGCCGAATGCGGTGTGCAATGTGCACGGCACCGTCTATTCCAAGTCCCAGCAGCACCGGAACGCCAAAGAAATTGGCCAAGTTCAGGTGAAGGCCAACGAGGTCAGCCATACCAAGTGTCCACCCGGCCCCAATGGCCAATGCCACAATGCACACCAATGGCTCTCGCCATCCAGATGCCTCCAAGATCAAAATGAGCACTACAAGCCCCGCCGCGACCAAGGTCATGGTTCGAAACCCGCTCCGCATGTCACGGAGCGACTCAAGGTGGGTGATCGGAACGCCTGTCACATCTGAATCCACCCGCCGAATGGCCGCCACAAAACGAGCCATCGCGGGCTCATCCCAGACATCCTCAACCGGATGAACCATGACAAGCAGTGTGCCATCTGGCGAAATGGATTCACGAGCGATGGAGTCCGGTAGCACCTCTCGCAGAGACATCGCAGCGCCAGTCTTGGCATCAGCGAGAAATACTTGCGCTCGCAGTACGCCGTGGTCAATCTGTGATACAGACATGCCCTGAATTTGATCCGCAAGCGCGGCGAGTTCTTCGGCATCATCTGGGTGATCAGTTTGGGCTGCGGTGGACGCCGATCGCAACGCAAGGACAACTTGGGCCTTGCTTTCGGGTGAACCTGTAACGACAGGCTGCGTGGTGCAATTGGCCAGGTGCATTCTGGCCTCAGTTTGGCCAGGATCCTCAGGCGAGATCACATCAAGAACACTTCTAACGCGTCCGATGAGTGGTTCGGAGTTTGCCGCTCGCGTAAGTTCCGCAGCAGCCTGAAGGTCTTTGGCTTCCATGGCTGCAAACCAGGTCGGCGCTCCGGCGTCCTCGGCGATTCGCCGCTCCCATGCGCTTGCAGGAAGACCAGGCGCTTGCAACGCCAAAAGATTGGTTTCAAAGTGCAGTTGTGAGGCGAAATACCACCCCACCAGTCCCGTCACCACTGCCAAACACAGCACGATACGTGGGCGTTGTACGGCACGTGGAGGCTTCGGAGGAGGTGGCGAGGCGGTGATGAAGCGATCAAATATGACCAACAGTGCCGGCAGCATCGTCGACATCGCCACAACACTCAGACCAATGCCAACAGCGGCGATGATGCCAAGTTCTTGAAGACCTCGGAAGTCAGTAGCCAACGCAGCAAGAAACACAGCCACACTGGTAAGGGCCGCAACCACATTGGCTCGGCCTGTTGTCTCCAATACTTCACGCAGGGACCGATCTCGGCCGAGCGTAGCTCTCACTGCAGAGTGACGTGACACGACGTGGACACCAAAGTCCAAACCGACTCCGATCATGACCAGTAGAAACACAATGCTCAGCAGCGTCAATCGCCCCATGGCAATCGCCACAAACCCCCACGTCCATCCAACAGCTATTGCAAACGCCACGACAACCAGAAGCGGTCGCCGCCACTGACCAAGGAGCGCAATCACAAGCACCGTGACGAGCACCATTGCAACAATGGCGGCTTTGGCCATATCCGCGTTGCTCGTACGCATTTCATCGGCCTGCAGAACTGGCTTGCCAGTCAGTCCGATGTCGATATTTGGAAACTCGTGTCGTGCTTGGTCCAGTACGTTTCGCACCGCAGCAAGAGGTTGTTCGATGACCGAGAGTGTGCCGTAGTCCTTGTGGGGAAGGACACCTATGAAATGCAGGCGACCTGACGGAGACGTGAGATATTGATCGTCGGTTGGCAGCCCGTGACCGGTCACAAGTTGCAGTGTCGTGATGGCCCCACGAGCGAGTCGCATTCGTTCGTCACGATCGGGTCCGATGAGACTCGTTGCCCTTTGAAGATCCGCCGCTGCAGCGGCCAGTACCGATTCGGCCGATCGTCCATTACCAGGCGTAGCATTTCCAAGCACCGCACAGGCATCCACGATCGCATCAATCTCAGCGACTGATGAAGACCACGCGGTAAGGCGTACCTGTTCGGGGACACTCACCCTTGCAACAATTTGGGGAAACTCTAGCGAGGCAAGTCGCGGTTCAATCCAATCAACAACACGCCGGGCTGCTGCTTCGTTGTCACCACCGTCCACAACGACCCACATTCGCTCAAGGTCGCCAAACCTCCGCTTAAATGCGTCGTATCGTTTCATGAAGGGGCGTGTTGGCGAGATCAGGCTGTCCGTATCGGCATCGAATCGAACCAACGAAAAACCTAAAATGGTGCCACCCACCGCAAGAATCAACCCCACAGCAAGCACACTCCAGGGTCGAGCCACGATCAAGTCGGCCAGTCGGCGCAACATCACTGGCCCCTTCCATCAGCAGCGATGGACATCAATGACTCAACGATAGTCCTGAAGTCAGCATTCATGCAGGTGCCATTCTAAGGCTCCCACGAGTCCCAGACCAACCTGAGATGAGGGGCAATCGTTGTGCGTGGGGCGAACCTAAAACACGCGAGCGTTGGCATTGGAAGCAGACAACGCCGAACCAAACACCACTTTCAGTCAGGGAAACTCACAGCGGTAGCACATCGGCGGAATACACGCGTGGCAAAATAGTTTGGTGGGTGGCTGGAAGTTCAGAGTTTGGTAGTCACATCAGATCGTTGAGAATCGATTGAATGAGTTCTTCATGCCCTGACTCAATGGGTGGGTGGCCACAATTGATGGCATGCCGCTCGAGTAACTCAAGCGTCCCGTTTCCGTCCTCAATCTGCTTTCCAAGTGGCGAATTCCAACTCTCGTATCGCCTCAGAAGCATCTCATCGATCCGCCCATCTGCCCGAATCGCGGCGGCAATCCGCAAACCTCTGGCAAACGCATCCATTCCCGCGATATGGGAATAGAACAAGTCAATCGGTTCGAAAGAACCTCGGCGACGCTTGGCATCAAAATTAAGGCCACCCACCGTCAAACCGCCCATTCGCAGCACGATTCGCATGATCGCTGTGGTCAGGCGCAAGTCGGTCGGGAAGTGATCGGTATCCCAACCAAGTTGTGGGTGTCCACAATTGGCATCGATGGAGCCCAGTGCCCCTGCCGACGCTGCCACCTCAAGTTCGTGCTCCATAGAGTGCCCCGCGAGCGTAGCGTGATTGGTCTCGATGTTCAGCGAGAAGTCATCAAGGAGATCATGCTCCCGAAGGAAGTTCAAGCACGTGGCCGCATCGAAGTCGTATTGGTGAGTCGCCGGTTCCTTGGGCTTGGGCTCAAGATAGAAGGCACCCTCAAAACCGATTTCACGGGCATACGTAACGGACATTCTCAAAAAGGCAGCTAAGTGATCGAGTTCCCGAGACATATCTGTATTGACAAGCGTGTCATACCCCTCTCGCCCGCCCCAAAACAGATATCCACCACCACCCAATCTATGCGTTGCATCAATGGCTGATCGCACCTGCGCAGCAGCATGCGTGAACACCTCGATGCTGGGCGATGTCGCAGCCCCATGTACATACATTGGATGAGAAAACAAACACGCCGTTCCCCACAGCAACTTCTTTCCAGTGGCCTGTTGATTCTTCTCCAATACGCTCGTGATGCACGCTAAATTTGACTTGGATTCCTCGATCGATGCGCCCTCAGGCGACACGTCACGATCGTGAAAGCAGTAGTAGTCAATCCCTATCTTGTCGAGGAACTCAAAGAACGCCGCCACTCGAAGCGATGCGTTGTCCAGCGACTCCGTTCCATCATCCCATGGCATCTGCGCAGTACCAACACCGAATGGATCAGACAGCGAGTTTCGCATCGTGTGCCAATAGGCGCAGGAAAACTTCAGATGCTCACGCATCGACTTGCCTTCAACTTGAGCATCTGCGTCGTACCAACGAAAACTCAATGGATTGCGTGAGTCCGACCCCTCGTACGCAATGGCTGGAATGTCAGGGAAGAAATCTGTCATGGGGGCGCTCAATGCACAAATTGAATCCAACCGCAACCGTCACCTTCAACAACCGTGTTGATGAACTTCACGCCACGAACCCCGGCGTGGACATCGGGATAACCGAAAGTCTCACCATCGTCACGCCCGGCACGAATGGCCGCTGCGGCGCCTCGGTACACATTCGCAAAGGCCTCGACAAAGGCCTCGGGGTGACCACCAGGAAGTCGTGTCGCGCTAATGGCCGCGTCGCAGAGCGACGGATCCCCCGTGCGATGCACAATGTCCGGACCCTCCAGTGAGGTCTGTATCAGGTGATTGGGCTCCTCTTGCCTCCACTCCAAACCGCCAGTCTCGCCCCAAATGCGAAGTCCAAGTCCGTTGCGACAACCTGGGCAAATCTGCGATGCCGTCAAGATACCCGTCGCACCATTGTTGAATCTCAGCAAAACCGTCGTGTCATCGTCAAGACTCCGACCGTCCACATGCGTCACCACCTGAGCATTCAGTTGAGCAATTTCCAGGCCCGTCACGAATGAGATGATGTTCTCCGCGTGCGAACCAATATCACCCATTGCCCCCCCGGCGCCCGCGGTCGCTGGATCGGTCCGCCAGTGCGCTTGTTTCTGCCCCGATTGTTCCAATGGCGTCGCAAGCCACCCTTGCAAATACTCAACCATCACCTTGCGGACGACTCCGATTCCGCCCGACTGCACAATGTCGCGGGCCTGCTTCACCATCGGGTACCCCGTGTAGTTATAAGTGACTGCGAACACCTTTCCAACCCCCCGCTGCGTCGCCGCGAGATCCTCCGCTTCCTCAGTGGTCAACACCAGCGGCTTGTCACACACAACATGAAACCCCGCTTCCATGGCTGCCTTGGCCACGGCGTAGTGCACATGATTGGGCGTCACAATGACAACCACCTCGATTCGCTCATCGGCGGGCAGCGATGCTTCTGTTGTCAGCATGTCCTGCCACGATCCATAGCAGCGAGACTCTTCCAGCCCAAGGTCACGCCCGCTGGCGATCGACTTTTTGGGCGTCGATGACAAGGCGCCGGCGACCAAACGCATGCTGTCGTCCAGACGTGCAGCCATTCGGTGCACGCCGCCGATAAAGGCATCTCGTCCACCTCCCACCATGCCCATTCGAATCGGTTGATCCACCATTGACCGTCGGCCTCCTTGTACCAAGGCATCGTACTGCCCACGCGAGACTCAAACGTTGGGTAGCCTGAACACGCCATGGCCGAACCTGCATTCGTATTGGGCATCGATCTGGGCACCAGCAGTGCCCGGGCCCTGGTCATCGACCAAACCAACGGCGACGTAGTCGCTCGGGCCCATAGCACGTACCCCCTGTCCACTCCACAAAAAGGCTGGGCCGAGCAAAATCCCCACCATTGGTGGACAGCTTGTTGCCAAGCCATCAAGGAGGCCATCAAGAAGGCGGGGCTGTCGGGCAGCGAGATCGCGTGCGTCGGACTGACCGGCCAAATGCATGGGTTGGTGGTGCTCGATGAAGATCTAAAGTTAATTCGACCCGCCATCCTCTGGAACGACCAGCGAACCGATCGACAGTGCCAATACATGCATAAGCACATCGGCCGCTCCAAACTGATCAAAATCACTGGAAAGCCGGCGCTGACCAGTTTCACGGCGCCCAAACTTCTGTGGATTCGTGAGCACGAACCAGAAGCATTCTCCCGTATCAAACACATCCTGCTGCCCAAGGACGCCATGCGGCTACACCTCACCGGCGAGCGTGGTATCGATGTCACCGATGCATCGGGCACATCGTTGCTGGATATTTCCTCGCGAACTTGGTCCCGCGATGTCATCACAGCGCTCGATCTTGATGAAAGTTGGCTCCCTCCTGTTCTTGAGAGTTCGGTTATCGCTGGAACCATCACGCGCGAGGCTGCTGGTGAAACCGGCCTTCGCGCCGGAACTCCAGTCGTGGCCGGTGCCGGAGATCAAGCTGCGGCAGGCATCGCCTGTGGAATCAACGACGATCATGTGATCTCGGTGAATCTAGGAACCTCAGGCGTCGTGTTTGCAGCCTGTGATGGTGCGCCAACCGATCCGACGGGCGCGATGCACACATTCTGTCATGCCGTTCCAGACACGTGTCACCTCATGGGATGCATGCTCAGCGCCGGAGGCAGCCTGCGTTGGTACCGCGACGCGTTCTGCGCTGGCATGGACTTTGACGCGATCATTCATGAAGCCATGACTATTCCGACGGACTGCGATGGGTTGACCTTTGCTCCATACCTCAGCGGCGAACGCACTCCTCACAATGACCCCACGCTCACCGCTGCCTTCACGGGAATCACAGCGCAGCACGGTCGTGCGCACTTCAGCCGCGCCGTGCTCGAGGGCATCTTGCATGGCCTGCGTGACGGCATCGATCTGGTACGGGCAGTGGGCCAACATCCCTCACACGTTCGCATGACTGGGGGCGGCGCTCAAAGCGAGCCGTGGCGTGCCATGGCCGCAAACATCTTTGGAATGCCCGTGGCCAGCGTCAACATCACCGACGGGTCAGCCTATGGCGTCGGACTGTTGGCAATGGTCGCCAGCGGCCGATTTGAATCTGTATCAGAGGCCATGGCAGTCTGCGTGCGTGAGACTTCTCTGTGTAATCCCAACCCACAACAGGTAGATACCCATGCCAACTGGATGGCCTCAACGCACCCACGACGAACCGATGGGGCATAACTACTTGCACATGGCACCCACAACGCTATCGTTGGGAGGAGACCACTTCTTATCCTCAAGATCACCACGATGATTGAACATTGGAATGCCCCTGCCAGCCTCCTTGCGCTCGCCACGATCCTGCCAACCGATCTGGCGATCGCTGATCTGCTCGTCGAGCCATATCTACAACACCCGACGCCCACATCAATCGTCATTGGATTCGAAACCCAGTCCGACACCGCTGGCGAAGTTCTCTGGGGAATCTCACCGATGCTGGGCAACCAGACAGCTGGCACCTGGCAGACATCATCCGCAGGAACACACATCCACCATGTGCAACTGACTGGCCTAGATCCAGACACTAGGTACTGGTATCGCGCACAGACGGAAAACACGTCAAGCAGCACCTGGTCGTTTACGACAACACCCTTGCCAGACAGCGAGGCATCGCTCAACTTTCTGGCGATCTCCGACGCTCAAGTTGGGGCCATCGATACCAAACTTGACGAAATCATCAACGATGGAATCATCCCCTTCCTATTGCTTGATTTCGGAGGGCAAGAACTCGCCACATCAACCGACTTCATGATTATCCCGGGCGATCTGGTCAGTACTGGTAGCAACCACGCACACTGGACGGATCATTTCTTTGGACAAGCCGGTCCAGTGCTACGCGCAGTTGCATTGCTTCCAGCACTGGGTAATCACGAAGCAAATGCCGATCTGTACTTCGAATATTTCGATCTGCCAACCGAAAGTGGCACCGAAAACTGGTATGTCACCGACTTCAGCAACGTCCGCGTCATCACACTTGACTCAAACATTGGCAGCGAAGGGCAACTGATCTGGCTGGATGACCTCCTCACACAGGCCGCCGACATGGACGAGATCGACTTCATTGTCGCGCAATTGCACCACCCACATGAGTCAGAACAATGGCTTCCCGGTGAATCAAGTTTCACCACCGCAGTGGTCGAACGACTTGAGGAGTGGACAACCCAAACCGGGAAACCAAGCGTGCATGTATTCGGCCATACCCACGGATACTCGCGGGGGCAGCGACGTGACCACCGGCACCTCATGGTCAATGCCGCCTCGGCGATGGGGTCGATCGACTATTGGGGCTACTACCCGAACAATGACTACGCTGACTTTACAGTCAGTCGTGTCGACTATGGATTCTGCGTGTTCGATACGCAAGCGGGCGACAACCCGTCGTTGCAACTGCGGCGGGTCAGTCGCGGCAACCAAGTCATCGCCCGCGACAATGAGTTGGTCGACACCATCACCATCCGTCGCTACAACGACTCACCGACCACACCCACTGGCATCTTCCCAACCCAAAGCGATGCCCCAAGCACTGGATGGGCAGTGGCACTCGAAGGATCGCCATTTGCTGACACCGATGGCGACGGAGCTTTGGCCAGCCACTGGCAGATCTCGACTGACTCCAACGACTGGTCCGCACCAGTCGTAGACGAACTGAAAAACCGCGAGAACTGGTATCGCCCTGCAAACGGCGACTATTGGTACTCAGAAAACTACGTCACAGATCCCACCATTAGTCGCGTCACCCTCCGCCAATCCGTCCCGGGCTGCGAAACCTTGTATTGGCGCGTCCGATATCGCGACGACGGGTTGCGCTGGAGCGAATGGTCGTCCCCAATTGCATTTGAGTCTGGCGAATCCGATTGGGGCGACGACTCACCAAGCCCACCCGATGGGGAATCTGGCGCCTCACGCAATCCACTTTTGCAGTGGAACAGTTGCATAGGCGCGGACTCATGGGATGTCTATCTGGGATTTGACTCCAACCTCACAAAGGCTGATCTCGCAGCAGAAGTATTCATCCCCGAACTGCAGATTGATGACCTGCCCTCGCAAACCACAATCTATTGGCGAGTCGATGCGCATCGATCTGGAGAAGTGCACACTGGAAATTTGTGGGAATTCACAACCAACCGCAACTACCCGACCGATTGGTCCTCCGAGTGGCGTTTTGAAGATTTGGAACCGCAAGATGAATCACCATTTGAATCCGCACGCGGCACTTCGGATCTCATCCCCACCGGAATGACGCACAACCTAGATTGGCGCATTCTCAGTACCGGTGGCGATGTGCCTCACATCAATGGTCAACCCAGCCGCTATCTCCAGATGTACGGCATGCACGGTGCCAATCGAGGACTTCGCACGTGGTGGCAAGCACCTGGCAACGGTGGTGATGTCAATCGATGGACCATCATCATGGACTTGTACGTCCAGCCAGGTCAATCAGGCCGCGTACCACTCTTTCAGGGCAATGACACAAACTCCAATTCTGTAGAAGCAGCGTTGGATGTGGATTCACATGGTTTCTGGATCAACGGAACAGGTTTGGTTGGCAGTGGTTCATGGCAACCTGGGCAGTGGTTCCGACTGGCCATACGGGGCGATTACAGCACCGGCGAAGCAGCGATCTTCGTCGATGGCACGCAAGTCGTTGGCCCCGATGATGTCTCAGCCCCCGACTGGTTGTGGGGAGGCCCGAGCAACCTCTCAATCTGGTTCCTAACCGACGACGGACCTGCTTCCGAAACTGGCCCCGTCGCATGCAGCGCCATCGCACTGGTCGACGACATGATGGGTGATGCCGGCATCGCCGATCTGGGCGGACCCGATGCCCGCGGCGTCTTTGTAGACCTGCTCGCCGAGTGGCGATTCAATGACCCCGCGCCCGCTGACGACTCCGCGCTGGCGAGCGAGCATGGTGACTCGACGCTAACCCCACGATCAATGCAATACGGTGTGGACTGGACTCTAATCGATGCTGACATCGATGGTAATCCCGCGCGCGCCATTCGCATGGACAACATCTTTGGCAATCACAAGGGACTCGAACTGTCGTTGCAACTTCCAGGCAACGCTGGCCTAGGCTGCTGCGATCTCGGTCACTTCACCTTCGTCTGGGACCTGATGCTCGATACCGATCAGACTGAGTTACAGTGTCTTTGGCAAGGCAACGCTGATAACTCAAATGATGGCGAACTCTTCCTCGATTGTTCCAACGGCGGCTTCTATGTCAACGGGTCGGGCTTTGTTGGTGATGGCCAGTGGCCTCAAGGCCAGTGGTTCCGACTGGTGCATACGGTGGACTATGTTGGCGAGACCAACGAGTTGTATGTCGATGGTGTGCCCGTGCAGGAACTCGACTCGGGTGTGGACTGGCTGTATGGAGCTGGCACTGGACTGCCGATCTGGCTGCTCACCGACAATGGCCCCGATTCAGATGTCTCGATCGTGCACTGCGCCGCAGCAGCCGTCGTTGATCGTCGCCTCACGGCCGCCGAAGCAGCGGCGCTTGGTGGACCCGACGCCAGTGGCATCTTCTTGAGCAAGAGCCCGCCATGCCCTGGCGATATCGATGGAAATGGAGTTGTCAACGTCAAAGACCTACTGCTCGTCATCGCCGATTATGGAACGGTATTCTCGGTAGACGATCTGCTCGAAGTACTCGCGACCTACGGCAACGAATGCTGATTACTCGTTAGCGGCAGAATGCCCCGCAGCCGATCGAACGTCGCCACGCACACGACGTGAATAAACAAGCACTGACTCAAGTTCGGCCCGCTCCGCCCGTTCAACCGCCACATCTGTTCAGGGCAATCTTTACGTGCAGGATTGGAACGCCTACGGACGCGTGCACAAGTTCATACAAATGCCCGCAACCGCTCAATAGAAGCTGACGTCCACAACCTCCGAGAGGTCACATTGGTCACCGCCCCGCTTCGACCTCTCCATCGGCGAAGCGAAGCACTTCAACACCTTGAATGCGATCCGTACCATCACGTTCGGCCACCGTATCGGCGATGGTCACCATTCCGTTCACATGCTCGACGTCGTACTCAACCAACCCTCCGGTGAAGACCACTGTGTCCCGACCATCGCCGCCGCGAATAAGGTTGTCGCCATGATTCCCCCGCAGCACGTTGTCGTGCGCGTTACCTCGCAATGAACTGTTCAAATCGCCAGTCAGGGTTGCGTCAACGTAGTACTGAGACTTGTGTGTATACAACTGATTTGAATCGAACTCCATGATGAATTCCCCGCTGAATCCTGGGTCGATCAGCGCTTCGTAGCCGTGCATCATTGGCGGAAGAAAGGACTCGAGCAATTCCTTGCCACGCGGATCGTTCTTGGCAACTTCATCACGATTCTTAGCAATGTAAATGCCCCACATCCCACCAGGCGCTTCCTCAAAAGCGCCCCATAGTCCGTAGTAGGAATCGATCACACTAGCGATGTACTCCTGCGCGAGTGAATCCTCTTGCTCCAACTCATCGATCCAATCTCGCACACCTGGTTCAACGGCTATGCCCCAGCGACCTTCGCGGATCGCCGCACGCGCTTCACGGTCAAGTTGAGCCTGATACGTAGGCAAGGCGCCAGGCATGTAGGTCCCAATGCCTGCATCATGAACTAAATGAAAGATTTCCTCAAACCCGGCATCGCGATGCTCCCAATCATTTGTGACATACCAGCGAGAACCATCCACAGGTGTTTCATCACGAAACAGCGGCTGCGCATCTATGTCTGGCTCATGCCCAGGACGGTGCGCCCCCCGAGGAATCATGAGCATGGCGTGGTTGTTGGCCATCATGTTGGCCACCTCCGACTTGTCGGCGCCAAACGTCGTCCCTGGCACATCTGTCAGAAAGAATCGCAGCAGATTGCGGGCACGCGCCACGACGATGTCCGGCACGCCCGCTTGGGCAATGATGCGTATGGGCTTTCCATTTGGCGCCATGACTTGCGCCTCCTTTATAAACCCTTCGCGATGCAACTGATGATCAAGAGCATCAATGGGCTGGATGCCGAACTCGTATAAACGAGACAAGCCCTCAAATTGGTTCTCGGAGGACATCGGCGGCGCGTCACCATCGGTCAACACGCCAAAGCGCCGAAGCTCTTCCGGAGTCATCCAATGAATGTCCATCGGCGAAGCCGATTCGATCGTGAACCAATAGAACTCATCGGGCAGACCCATCTCTCGACCGAATTCCAAATACATGTCATGGGCCTCATCATCCCGAGGCGTAGTATCGCCAGACTCACCAATGGCGCCCCAACTATGCACACCGATCAATGCGCCACGATCTGCCGTTCGGTGAATGCCCGAGCAGAACATGTCAACACCTCCAGATGAAATCTCCCCATCTGCAGGCACATGCGTTGCGAGACCATGACGCCTGATAATGCGACAAGCCCGAAGGCTCGAGTGGTCATCAATGGACCCGGGCACTTCTGTCAGAACCAGTGTTGTGACCTCGGGATGCATCATCAGAAGTTCCATTATTCGCCCTGGCGTCGTGCCGTCGATGGTTCCATATGCAAAGGCGCGGTCCCCCTCTACCTCAAAGTAGAGCGATGGTTCCCACGCAATCATCGCCTGCAGTACTTCATCCCGCGTCGCCACACCATCGCCATCGGCATCGGCTTCTTGATGGAGTTCTGGATCATCCTGAGCCTCATCACGAGAAATGACTCCATCGCCGTCTACGTCGTACTCGTCCATGAGTGATGACGCCTCCATTTCGATATATAAGTCACTCTCCATTGCGTCCAATGTGTCGAACTCGCGACGATCAACTCGGCCGTCTTTATTCTCATCAAACTCTTTGGCCAGTGCAACAAAACTCTCATCAACCTCATTGAACTCAAGAACGCCATCGGAATTGGCATCCAAGTCGTCCCATATTTCATCCGTCTCTTGCCGCCACCAGGCAGGAGCCAATGCTGCGGACAACTGCATGTCGCTCGTTGCAACGTCCATCCCCTCATACTCCTCACGCATCCGGAGGATCGCATCGGCAGCTTCATAAGGCTCGAGTAGACCATCCATATTGGTGTCCAAGAGCGACGCCGTATCTGGCCGGCTTCCATGAAGCACCGCAGCCAAACGATCAACTCCCGCACGAAATTCACTGGCCGCAGCGGGCGATTCCATCCACATGGACACAAAGCCGTGAGGCATACCCTCAGCAACC